>CAJWBY010000031.1 GCA_913020705.1 uncultured Colwellia sp. | reverse complement strand
CAGGGAAGTTTTTTGCCCAAGCTTTTTCGCTTACGGTTACCATGTCTTCGTTGCTTATATTGCCACTTTGTAACTCTTTACCGATGATGTAACTTGTCATCATTTTAGTCAAACTAGCAGGTGCTAGCAATGAATCAGCATTACTTTCTGAAATGACTTTACCTGTAGTGTAGTCTATTAATATGTGACCTTTTGCGTTTACTTCTGGTGGTGATGGGATGATCGTAACTGCATGAGAAAAAGATGAAAAAGTTAAAGCAACGACGCCAAAAAATCTGATAAGTCTGTTTGAGGTTTTAGCCATTTTTTTAGCTAATGGGTAAGTCATAATAATCCTAAGAAAACTGAATAATAAAAGGAGAGTTTTTCAGCAGTATACCATTTTTAGAGGTGAATACTATCGCAGCTTTAGGCCAATTTGTTACGAGAAATTATTTTAGGCTAAATGCTTTAGGGTAACCTGATTTTTGTAATCGAGTTAATATGTTATTCAACAGCTCATTGTCGTCAATTGGACCGATTTGTACACGAAAAATTTTATTGTTCTGGGGAATAATAGTATTTAATTGATATAAGCTTTGTAATGCTTTGGCGGTTTTTTCTGCTAAATCTTTATTTTTAGTTGCAAATACTTGAATATATTTACGTTGGTCATTTTCTTTAGAAGAGGTTTTGTCAGATGAAATAATCTGTTTATTATCTGGCAATGAAAAATCAGTAATAGCAGTAATGGTTACGTTCGCGACACCTGTTTTCATCATGCCAATTTTATAGGCGGCACTGTAAGATAAATCAATAATACGGTCTTCATGAAAAGGCCCTCGGTCATTAACACGTACAATTACCGATTTATTATTTGCATTGTTAGTCACTTTTAAATAAGTAGGTAAGGGGAGGTTCTTATGAGCGGCACTCATCGTATACATATTATAGATTTCGCCATTTGAGGTTAAATGACCATGGAACTTTTTACCGTACCACGAAGCAGTACCTGTTTGGCTGAAATTTTCTGCACTCTTCAAAACTGAATACGTTTTTCCACGAACGCTATATTGGCTTTTATTTCCGCCTCTGCTGTGAGGTTCAGATCTTGGGGTTATGTCTACAAGTTCGCTTGCCGTAGGTACACGGGTAGGTGTGCTATCATTTTTCTGTTGATAGCGACCGGAATTAGAACTACAAGCAGTTATTAATAACAGCAGTATTATAAGTGAAATATTTTGAGGCACTGTCTCTATATCTTATTATTTTTATCGGTGAATTTAAGCAATAAAACGCTTATGAGTACTTATAGCCATTAGAATGCCAAAACCTGCCAGTAATGTCACCATGGATGTGCCACCATAACTTACCAAGGGTAAAGGGACACCTACAACGGGTAATAGTCCTGATACCATACCGATATTTACGAAGACATACACGAAAAACGTTAAGGTTATACTTCCAGCTAATAATTTCGTGAAAGCGTGTTCTGCTTTTACTGAAATCCACAGGCCTCGCATCACAATAAGTAAATACACAGTGAGTAAAGCAACAACACCTATAAAGCCAAACTCTTCACTAAATACAGCAAAAATAAAATCGGTGTGCCGCTCAGGTAAAAATTCAAGTTGTGATTGAGTACCTTGAAGCCAGCCTTTGCCACTAAAGCCGCCAGAACCTATAGCTATTTTTGATTGGATTATTTGATATCCAGAGCCAAGTGGGTCTTGTTCGGGATTTAAGAACGTAATCACTCTTTGTTTTTGATAAGAACCTAATAAATAAAACCATAAAATTGGGGCGAACCCTAATCCTAGGCCCGTACAAACGCCAATAAGTTTCCAGCTAACACCAGCAAGAAAAATAACAAATATACCTGAACTTGCTATTAATATTGAGGTGCCAAAATCTGGTTGTTCAAATATTAAAATTGTCGGTAAAAGTACCAAAATCAAAGCGATAACTATAGTACTTAATTTTGCAGGTAAACTCTGTTGGCTAACATATGCCGCAATCATAATAGGCACAATAAGTTTCATTACCTCTGAAGGTTGAAATTTAATAAAACCTAAATCTAACCAACGTTGTGCACCTTTACCTACATGGCCAAATAACAAAACAGCACTTAAAAGTAATAAACCCATAATAAAAACTGGGACTGCCCATTTTTGATAAACGAGAGGTGGGATTTGTGCAACGGTAAACATCACTAATAAAGCAATGCCTAAACGTGTTATTTGACGATAGACGATAGCCATTTCTTGTCCACCAGAACTATAAACAACAAATAAGCCTAAAACCATCAAGGCAAGAATACACAATAGTAATGGGAGATCTATATGAATTCTTTGCCAAAAGTTGCGCTTTTTTTGTTGATCATACCCATGGCTTTGCACTAGTTATTTCCTGACTGTTGAGTTTTTTTATTACCATAAACATTAGTATGTTGTGGATGTTTACTTTTATCTTTACTGATTATTTCTCTGTCACCAAAATATTGATCCAAAACCTGTCGAGCTACTGGTGCAGCGTTAAACCCTCCGCCACCTTCTAATACATTTTCAACAACAACAGAAACCACTATTTCTGGATTCTCATATGGGGCGAAAACGACGAACATTGCGTTATTTCGTTGTTTTTCTTTGATAGCTTTCGCGTCATATTCTTCATCTTGTTTTTTTGATATTAGCTGAGCTGTGCCTGATTTCCCTGCTGCGTCATAGCGAGCACCTTGAAAAGCAGGGTATTTTTTTTGAGCAGCATTATGCATTGCATCGAGGACTATATTCCAATTCTTATAGTCTTTTAGCACAATTGGTTGCTTATCTTCAAATTCGACTGTTTCACTAACAATTTCTGTCACAATATTTTTATTTTCAAAAGTTGTACTACTTTCTTCTGAGTTTATATTGCTTAAGGATTTTATAACTACAGCTTTGGCTTTGGATCGTAAAAAATGTGGTATTTTTTTCTCGCCTTTATTCGCTAAAATAGAAATAGCTTGTGCTAGTTGTAAAGGGGTTACTGTCCACAAACCTTGTCCAATGCCAACGTTAACTGTATCTCCCGTATACCAAGGTTGATTATATCTGCTACGCTTGGCTTCTCTTCCCGGTAAAATAGCGCGCTTATCTTCCCAAATATCAATGCCGGTCAAGTCACCAAAACCAAACTTTTCCATCATATTAGTAATGTTATCAATGTCGAGTCTAACCGCTAAGTTATAGAAAAAAACGTTACATGAATGTTCTATCGCGTCATTTAGATTTACCCAACCATGGCCAGGTGCCCACCAATCTCGATGTTTACGTTCAAGGCCTTCAAGTTGAAACCAACCGGGATCATAATAACGAGATTCTTGGGTTATAACGCCAGCTTCCAAACCAGTTAAGCCGAGTAATGGTTTCACTGTTGAGGCCGGGGGATAACCTTGAACACTGCGGTTAAGTAGTGGTCTATTGTTTTTTGGGTTAAGCAATTTTTTATAATTTTTAGAACTTATCCCATGAACAAATAAGTTACCGTCGTAACTTGGATTTGAATACATGGCTAATATTTCACCGCTGCGTGGATCCATTGCTACTACTGCACCACGTTTACCAGCTAGTGAGCGTTTCGCTATCATTTGCAATTCGATGTCTATGCTTATGGTTAAGTTTTGACCCGAAATAGGAGGAGTGTAATCGAGTGTTCTGATCACTCGGCCTTGGCTATTTATTTCTACTTCTTGGTGACCAATCGTGCCATGTAATAAATCTTCATAATATTTTTCTAAGCCAAGTTTTCCTATATTACGTGTTGCTGCATAGTCTTCAGATAAATTTTTCTCGGCTAAACGAATTGAATCATCACTGTTAATACGAGCAACATAACCCAGTGAATGAGTGGTTAAGTCACCAAAGGGATAATAACGCTTGAGACGAGCATCTATAAAAAATCCTGGGAAGCGATGTTGATTAACTGAAAAAAGTGCGACTTGTTGGGCGCTTAATCTTGAATGGAGTTCTATTGGTTTAAATCGTCGTTTGCTTTTTAGTGCTGTAAATAATTTTTTTTGCTTATCTTCGCTGATATCGAGTAAATCACTCACCTCAAAAATATGTTTTTCTAAGTCAGTCGTTTGTTCAGCAATTATCTCTAAGGAATAAACAGGTTTATTCTCAGCGAGTAAAACACCATTTCGGTCGTAAATGAGTCCACGGTTTGGTGCTACAGGTAGAAGTTTGATTCGATTGGAATTAGAACGTGTTTGATATTTTTCGTAAGAGTTAATTTCTAAATCGTAAATATTGCTAAATAAAATTAACAGTAATACCAAAACACCGATAAATGCGATGAAAGTTCTGCGGGCAAATAGATTGGCCTCTGCTGAATGATTACGAATAGCAACACGTTTATTCGATGCCACGGTTACTCTCGTTCATAGCTATTCTCGGTGATACGGATGGTTATTGTTGATGCTCCAAGCTCGATATAAACTTTCAGCCACAACAATACGAACCATAGGATGCGGTAAAGTGAGTGGAGATAAAGACCATTTTTGTTCTGATGCTTTAATACAAGATGGTGCTAAACCTTCAGGTCCGCCTATCAATAGGGCTACATCTCGACTGTCTAGTTGCCAACGCTCTAGTTGCTTGGCAAGTTGCGGTGTTGTCCACGGTTTGCCTTCCACTTCAAGCGTAACTATTCGATTACCTTTGGGGATTGCACTTAATAATAATTCGCCTTCTTTTTCTAGAATACGAGCAATATCAGCATTTTTACCGCGCTTACCAGGCGTAATTTCTACTAAATGAAACGACATATCGCGAGGGAAACGGCGACAATATTCGTTAAATCCTTGGGTAACCCAAGCTGGCATTTTATTGCCAACAGCATATAAGGTAAGTCGCATAATAGTTTAGTTAACTTTCACTATTAGTTTAGTTCCACAATTCTTCTAGCTGATAACGGTCACGAATTTCGTCTGTCATTACGTGAACAATTATGCTGCTTAAATCAACTAACGCCCACTCACCAACGTCATTACCTTCAATACCCAATGGTTCAATACCTGCAGCGCGACATTCGATAGCAACTGATTGTGCAATAGATTTAACATGACGATTTGAGTTACCTGAACAGACAACCATATAATCAGCAAAACCTGATTTTTTACCAATGTCTAAAATCGTAATGTCACGACCTTTAATTTCTTCTAGTTTTTCAATAACAAATGCTTTTAACGCTTCAACTTGCAAGGGAATTTCTCTTAGTCTAAAAAGTAATGCGCTATAATATCATTATTTTTTCTGCGCGTAACTATGAAGTTATTCTTGATAGAGATTTTCTTGAATAATATAGTTATGTATGCATTTCGGTAATTGCTTATTATTGTATTTATTCTCCAATAAATGCTGACGAATTTCACTTGAAGAAATATTAAGCGACTGGTTTTGATGGAAAATAATTTTCCCTGTCTCTTGTTGTTTTATTTCTTTGAGATCTTGGATTTGATGTGCTTGTAATAATTGTTTGGTAGCCATATTAATTTCATTTAATTCATAGCCAGGGCGAATGTTCACAACAATATGACAAAGCGTTAGAATTTTTTCCCACTGATGCCAAGTCGTAAAACTAAGTAGAGAGTCCATGCCTATGATAAAAAATATTGTACTTTCAGGTTGTTCTTGCTTAATTTCTTGTAAACTTGTCACTGTATACGAAGAGCTTTGGCGCTTTAACTCACGATTGTCGAGTTGAAATAAAGGATACTGCTGACAAATTATGCTTACCATAGTTTCACGGTGTAAAGCATTCGCTGTGGTTGAGTTTTTATGAGGGGGAATATGTGCGGGTAATAGAAACAGTTTATCTACATTAAGCCATATCGCTGTTTCTCTGGCTGTTTCTATATGACCATTATGAATAGGGTCAAAAGTGCCCCCCATAATCACGATGTTTTTCTTAGTTGTTTGTATTGGCTTATCCGAACTCATAATCTAAATTGAATTTTTTTGTGGTTTGACCATGATATAGACTGATACAAACATCCGCTAATAATATAAATGGGTTAAAATCACTACTGGTTTTACTGATCAAGTCTGTCTGCGCTAAACGCGCTTGAGCTTGGCTAATATTATCGCGAGTAATATTATTCAGTGCGTGTTGGTAGAGGGGTTTCTTTTTATCCCATATACGATATTTTTTATAAAGATTGTTAATACTCTCACCTTGTTCAAGCTGTTCTAACATTGCTGACAGTTGCGCAATCTCTTTATGAATGACCCAAACAAGTTGCCCGATGGCCGAACCTTCGTGTTGCAGCTGATCCAGCATACTAATACATTTAGTGAGGTTACCACTGAGTAAAGTATCAACGACTTGAAAAGAAGTAAACTTAGCCTGTTTGATGAGTAATTTTTCTGCATCTTCACAAGAGATTAGTTGAGAGCCAAACAACAATGAAAATTTTTGTAACTCTTGCTCTAAAGCAGGTAAGTTTCCTTCAAATAACTCTATCATCAGTGGGAGAACATCTTGATGAACATTTAATTGTTGCTGTTTTATTTGCTGATTTAACCACTGTTGAAGCTGACGACCTTCGATATCATAAAGTGGTAAAAAACAACCCAGTTTTTCTAAGGTTTTAAACCATTTGCGTTTTTGGCCTGAGGCATCAATTTTAGGACCATGAAAGATAAGTTGAACGTCAGCGTGAAAATTTTCACTGAGTTTAAGTAATATTTTACTACCTGTTTCAGCTAATTTACCTGTTACCAGTTCTATTTCAATAATGCGTTGAGCGGCAAATAAGCTCATCGCTTGATATTCTTCGACTAATAAATTCCAATCAAACTTATCATCGGCACTAAAGCGAATAATCTCACTGAAACCTTGCTGCTCACAATGTTGTTTTATGATATTTAGGCTGTCGTTTTTTTGCCAAGGTTCATCACCAAAAATTAACCACACAGGCTTAAAGCCTTGATTGAGCGATTGAGTTAATTGGTTATGATAGATACGCATTAGATTATTATCGTAGACAGGTCACGTAAAATTTTATTCGCGGCTTCTTTACGCATTTCACTGAGCATTAAATCGAGTTCGCGACTTTTAGCTAAAGCAACATTGGGATCATCTTGATAATCGCGGTTAAGCTCAAACTCGAACGAACGTATATCGTTAGCAGAAATGGCCAGTTGATAACGAACCGAATAAATTAATTCGTATTCTGCTACTTGCCCATTTGGGAAAACGGACAGCGTACGACGATTTAAACTATCTTTTAAGAGTCGTAATTGAGGAATATCTTTTGTGGCATTAGGCACTAACTTGATACTATTTATACTCAAGTGTTGTTTGACTTGGCGTGTTAATTCACCAAATTTATCTGCGGAGCTTAGATGTAAGGTTTTCAATTGGGGAGACATTAAATAGTCTCCTCGCAAATGAAAGCCACAGCTTGATATAAACAAGGTTAAGAAAGCTATTACAGCAATAACTGAATATGCTTTGTATTTTGTTTGTGATCTTTGCATGTAGCTCATTTTAGGCCCTTTAGAATATTAGTTGGCAACAATGTTTAAAAGCTTACCCGGTATGTAAATAACTTTACGCACGGTTTTTTCATCCGTAAAGCGGGCAACTGTTTCATCGCTTAAACCTAATGCTTCTACTTCTTCTTTGCTTGCTGTTGCTGATACGGTAATTTTTGCACGTACTTTACCGTTGACTTGAACAATGATTAACTTCTCATCTTCTACTAAAGCACTCTCGTCAACTATTGGCCAAGATGCCTCTTCAATTGATGCGTTATTACTATTCGCGTCACCTAATGTTTTCCATATTTCATGACACATGTGAGGAGTAATAGGTGTAAGCATGATAATTACAGCACGAACAGCCTCTTGCATTACGGCTCTATCTTCAGCGCTCTCTAACTGCGCTTTTGATAAATGGTTCATTAATTCCATTATTGAAGCAATAGCCGTATTGAATGTATTTCTACGCCCTATATCATCACTTACTTTAGCAATAGTTTTATGCAATTCACGACGTAATGTTTTCTGTGAAGCATTTAATGTTAATTCTGTTAACGCTGGGACTGTCCCGTGTTCTTTAACAAGTTCACTAAAGTCAAAAGCGAGTTTCCAAACACGTTTCAAGAAGCGATGTGCACCCTCAACGCCTGAGTCAGACCATTCTAGGGTTTGCTCTGGTGGTGAGGTAAACATAATAAATAAACGTACAGTGTCTGCACCATATTTACCGATAACTTCTTGAGGGTCTATGCCGTTATTTTTTGACTTTGACATTTTACTCATACCAGCAGAAATTACTGGTTGGCCATCAAGCTTACTTACAGCCGCGATAACATTGCCTTTTTCGTCGCGTTCAACGTCAACATCTGCTGGAGATACCCAGTCTTGAGCACCATTTTCTGCTTCTCGATAATAAGTGTCGGCTAATACCATACCTTGACATAATAACTTTTTGAACGGTTCATCACAGTTTACTAAACCGGCGTCACGTAATAATTTATGGAAAAATCGTGCATAGAGTAAATGTAAAATAGCGTGCTCAATACCACCAATGTATTGATCAACTGGAAGCCAGTAATTAGCTTTTTCAGGATCAAGCATTTGTGTATCGTCGTTTGGTGAACAATAGCGCGCGTAATACCAAGACGATTCCATAAAAGTATCGAAGGTATCTGTTTCACGGAAAGCTTCTTCACCGTTGTGAGTTGTTTTAGCCCACTCTGGGTTGTCTTTGATAGGAGAAGTTACACCATTCATTATCACATCTTCAGGTAGCTCCACCGGAAGTTGGTCAAGTGGTACAGCGGCAGACTCTCCGTTGGCTAAGTGCACCATTGGAATTGGTGTGCCCCAATAACGTTGGCGTGAAACGCCCCAGTCACGTAAACGGTAATTTACTTTTATTTTACCTTTATCTTCAGTTGATAATTTGTAAGCGATAGCTTTAAATGCTTTTTTGAAATTTAAACCATCAAACTCTCCAGAATTGATAAGTTTACCTTTCTCAGTAATTGCGGCTGTAGCGATATCGTCATCGTCTGAGCCTGCAATAACTTGTTTAATTTCTAAACCATATTTAGTAGCAAATTCATAGTCACGTTGATCATGTCCAGGTACAGACATTACTGCACCTGAGCCGTAATCCATTAATACAAAGTTTGCCGCCCAAACAGGAACAATTTCTCCTGTTAATGGGTGAATAGCTTTAAGGCCAGTATCAGCACCTTTTTTCTCCATCGTCGCCATATCAGCTTCGGTAGATTTATTGGTTTTACATTCTGCAATAAAGTCACTTAACGCACTGTTGTTTTTCGCAGCAGCTAAAGCAAGCGGATGTTGAGCAGCAAGGGCAACGTAAGTTACCCCCATTAATGTATCTGGGCGGGTAGTGTAGATATCAAAACTTTCATTTGTACCTTCTACTTGGAAAGTCATTTCAACGCCTTCGCTACGACCAATCCAATTCCGCTGCATGGTTTTAACTTGTTCAGGCCACTCAGTTAGTTGGTCTAAATCAGTTAATAATTCTTCAGCGTAATCAGTGATCTTAATAAACCACTGCGGAATTTCTTTACGTTCAACAATTGCGCCAGAGCGCCAACCGCGCCCGTCTATTACTTGTTCATTGGCTAAGACTGTTTGGTCAACAGGATCCCAATTCACCGTAGCATTTTTTTTGTAAACTAGACCTTTTTCATAAAGCTGCGTGAAGAACCATTGTTCCCACTTATAATAGTCTTTTTTACAAGTGGCTAATTCACGGCTCCAGTCGTAAGCAAAACCTAATGACTTTAATTGGTTACGCATGTAATCAATATTTTCATAGGTCCATTTTGCGGGGGCTGTTTTATTTTTTATCGCTGCGTTTTCCGCAGGTAAACCAAATGCATCCCAACCCATAGGTTGCATAACATTTTTACCTTGCAAGCGTTGATAACGAGAAATAACGTCGCCTAAACTATAGTTACGCACGTGTCCCATATGTAAACGTCCACTTGGGTAAGGGAACATAGCAAGACAGTAGAATTTTTCTTGACCGGGCTTTTCTTCGGCTTTAAAAGTTTTGTTTTCAGTCCAAAATTCTTGAACTTGCGCTTCGATAGCTTGGGGATTGTAAATGGATTCCATTAAAGATTTCTCAAACACTTAGAATGTGGGTTCATTAGCTTGTCGATAGAAATTGACCGCGATCATGAACGAATATAAATAATGGCGATAGAATACCTTATATACCTGTCCCACTTCAAGATACTGTTTCAGAGATGAGTTAGTTTCGACAAGTTTTATATGATTAATTTTTTTATAAATTGAATTATACCTATACTTTACTAATAACTTGTCAAGGAGTGCGTTATGAAATCAAAAAATAGTGTCTTTCAAGATCTTTATCAAGCATTAGTGACATGGGCTGAGGATGTTAACCAGCATGAGATTACTGATATTGTTGAAAAGGTCGCGCAAAGTAAATTATATCTTCACGCCGCAGAAAAATTACCTGAAGATAAAGTTAAACAGTTCGTTGATAACTTACGTTTTGATATCAGTGAATTCATACAACAAAATGAAATACATGTTAAAGATTCTCTCTATTTGGGTCTGTTAAATGAATCATTCTGGAATAATATGCAAGCCATTACAGACAAGTCACAAGTTGAATGGTCAGAATTTGATGATGACGCTAAACATCGAGGAGAATACCAAAGTGGTGATTTCATAGGATTTGGCTTTTTAGAGTGCCAAAATTGTCATGAAAAAATAACTTATAGTCATGCCTCTGACGTAACAGACTGCTTTTCGTGTGGCGGTAGTAACTTTATTCGGTTACCTTTTACACCATGATTTTTAGATAAAGCAGTTGACTTAAATTTTACTAATTATTTCAAATGAGAGTAAACTGGCGATATTAAAACTTTTTATTATTACCTGCTTGTTTTTTGAGCGTTATCAGTGAGATATTGCATGCCTTCATCCGTTACATCAACGTCATCAGCAACTCGTTTATCAGTTGAGCAATTATCCGCTCAGTTATCTGCTGAACAATTTTCTCATTCTGAGGTGACTCCTGATGTAGAACAAATTTTTATTGGGCATGCTCGTGCTAAAGAAGCACTTGAGTTTGGTTTGTCGATGGATGCCCTTGGTTTTAATATTTTCGCGATGGGTGAGCATGGTACTGGACGACAAACACTTATAAAACAAATGTTATCTGTTACCGCGAGCAATGAAAATACACCATTTGAGTGGTGTTATATTAATAATTTTGATGATGTTCATGCGCCACATAATTTATATGTAAGTGCTGGTGAAGGTAAGCAACTACTTGCACGTATTAATACTTTTATTGATGAACTATTAGATTTATTTCCTGAAATATTCGATAACCCAAGCTACCAGCGTCAAAAAGCGGCGGTAGATAGAGAATTTAATAAAAAATATGATCGAGCTATTGCTGAAGTTGAAGAAAGTGCATTGCAAGATAATGTTTTGCTTTATGAGGAAGCAGGAGAATTAAATTTTTCACCTTTAGTAGATGGTAAGCCATTAGATGATAAGGAATTTGCAAGTTTAGATGAAGGGAAACGCGCTGATTTTTATGTGCTATTAGAGAAATTAGAAAACTTTCTTTCTGAAAAGTTGATTGAATTACCACAGTGGAAACGAATTTCTTCAGACAAATTACGCAAATTAAAGAATGAGACAACTGAACATGCAATTCGTCCTTTTCTAAAAGAGCTAGAACATGAGTTTGCAAGTAACATTGGCGTTTTAAAATATTTATCAAAAGTAAAGGCATATATCGTTGACACAGTTTTAGAAATTCTCGTTGATGAAAACACAGAAAGTAGAAATGATAAAGATGCCCGGAAGTTGATGGTTGAGCAGTTTTTACCTAACCTACTTGTTTCACAAGAAGCTAATGCTGGTGCACCGGTTATTTATGAACAAAACCCTACTTTTCAGAACCTATTTGGACACGTTGATTTTGCAAGTTTTCAAGGCAGTACTTATACCAGTTATCGGCTAATAAGAGCGGGGGCATTGCACAAAGCGAATGGGGGCTATTTAATTTTAGATGCTGAAAAATTATTGAATCAACCACTTGTTTGGGCGCGTTTGAAATTAGCACTTAAGTCGCAAGAAATTACCATTGAAAGTCCTCACTCAGAATATAGTCAGCCGGGTTCATTTAGTCTACAGCCAGAAAAAATCCCATTAAAAGTTAAAGTTATCTTACTGGGGGATCCTGAAATTTATTATATGCTTCAAGATTATGATCAAGAATTTACAGAGCTATTTCGCGTTTTAGCGGATTTCGACCAGTACCTTGACAGTAATGAAGAAAACCTAAATGACTATGCACACTTAATTCGTCAGCGCGCATATAAGAATAAATACCCACATGTTAACGACGAAGCGGTGCTTGAGTTAGTGCGCTATGCGTTAAGGCGTGCAGAGCATCAGCATAAAATTTCAGCTAACATTGTACAAGTTAACGATTTACTTGATGAAGCTTTTTACCTATGGAATAAAGATGGGAGTGAAGGTGAGTTAACGGCGAACTACGTAACCTTGGCATTGGCGGCTAAACAACGAAGAACCGGCCGCATGAGTGAAGCTTGGTTGGGTGAAATAAAAGAAAAACAAGTGCTTATTGATATTGATGGACAGCATATAGGTAAAGTAAACGGATTAACTGTTTTAGAAATAGGTGATAGTGTTTTTGGTACACCAGCGCGTATTACTGCAACGGTTTATGCGGGTAGTGAAGGCGTTACCGATATTGAACGTGAAGTCGATTTAGGTAAATCTATTCATTCTAAGGGCGTGCTTTTACTCACTGGGTATTTAGGGCATAAATACGGGCAAGGTTTCCCAGTGTCAATTTCAGCTAACTTGGCGATAGAACAATCGTATGGTCATATTGATGGTGACAGCGCATCAATGGCTGAACTTTGTGCGCTTATTTCAGCGATTTCCCTATTACCTATAGATCAAAGCCTTGCTATTACTGGTTCAATTAACCAGCATGGTGGTGTTCAATCTATTGGCGGGGTCAATGAAAAAATTGAAGGCTTTTATCGTTTATGTAAAGACGAAGGGTTAACTGGGAAGCAGGGGGTTATTATTCCTCGCACTAATGTGAATAACCTGATGTTAGCAGATGATGTAATAGACGCCGTTAAAAATAAGCAATTTTCCATTTATGCCGTTGAAGATATAGATCAGGCATTAGAATTGTTAATGGGTGAAACTGCTGGCGTATTAAGTAAAACGGGTCGATTTCCTCGTAAATCTATTCATGGACTTGTCTTGAATAAACTTTCAATATTTTCTGATTTACTCAATGGGCCTGATGAATAATCAAATCTCAAATTTAATCTTCGTCTATTTCAACTAAATCATTTTTTAAAAAGCATTTCATATTCTGGAATGCTTTTTACTTTTAACGATATTACAAATTTGATTGCTGGCATTTTATAAAAATTATGTTTATGAAAGGCAACTATATAGTCATATATGTTAAATAATGGTGATTTTGTAATACAATCAATAATTACTTATTTTAAGTTACTGAATTTTATAAGATAAACTGTTGGCGTGATAATTGATTAAAGGAAGTAACTTTAATATAAAAATAATGGGAAACAATGCCATGATTATTCGTAAAAATATCGTTCGTTCATTAATTCAAGCTTCACTCGCTCTAGCTACTATGTCTCTGTTAAGTGGTTGTATAGTTGTTGCTTCTGCAAGTAATGCAGATGTTCATCTTAAAAAAGAATTAACATTATCGGCAAGTGCCTTCAAAACGTTGGATATAGAAGCAGGTGCAGGTGGTTTGATTATTCAAGGTTCTGATCAAGCGACTGATATTATTGTGTCAGCTGATATTTATACCAGCAATAAATCAACTAGTGATTACGAGTTTGATTTGTCAGACTCAGGGACAACCGCTTTTTTGGTGGCCAAATCGAATAGCTCAGGCATGTGGGTGGGAAATTCACCTCATATCGATTTAGTAATAACAGTACCCACTGAAATGATGTTAAAAATTAATGACGGCTCTGGCGAAATAGATATTGCCAATATTAAGGGCGCTATAAACTTGACGGACGGTTCGGGAAGTTTGTCCATTTCAGAGGTGAGAAATGATGTAAATATTAAAGACGGCTCTGGAAAGATAACGCTAAATAATATAACGGGCAATGTTGCTATTGATGATGGTTCTGGTGACATTAACCTTAGTGATGTTGCAGGAGATTTATTAATAGAAGACGGCTCAGGCAGTATCTTTGCGCGCGGTGTAGGCGGTAACGCAGATATAAATGACGGGTCTGGTGATTTAACCGTAAAGCAAGTTACGGGGATTATCACACTTGATGACGGTTCTGGCGATATAGATATTGAAGACGCCGGTGGTTTGAAAATCATTGATAGTGGCTCTGGCGGATTGAAAGTAAGTAATGTTAAAGGTGGGTTTGAAATCGATAGTTAATGTGATTCTAGTCAACCTATTTAATACCTACCTGAACTCAATTTTCTAGAGAAGTTGAGTTCATTCAATTTAATCGACCGTTTTGAATGTTTTTTATACGATTTTGTCATCTATTACTTGCGTGATGTAAAAATCTATGTATAATGCGCGCCTCGCTAACGGTGATTCTGATTTAGAAAATATCACTACCGTTCAATGCGAAATGAGTGGGGTTTTCCGCCCAATAGACTTCTTAGCTGATATTTCATTATTAGCCCTATGTTCTTCAGTGAACGTGCCTTAAGTCTTCCTGGTGGTTTCCTCGTATATATATGCGGGATGACTTGGTTACTTTTAACCTATTCCGCCATAAGAGAAGACAAAATTTATGACTACTTCTAACGATGCTCCTGTGAGCTTTGACTCTTTAGGCTTGCCTGAAACTTTATTATCTGCTGTAAAATCTATCGGCTTTGAAAATTCAACTGACATTCAAGCAAAAACTATTCCTCCATTATTAGCCGGTAAAGATGTATTAGGTGAAGCACAAACAGGTACTGGTAAAACTGCTGCCTTTGGTTTACCTGCTCTTGCTAAAATTGATGTTTCGTTGAAAAAACCACAGTTAATGGTATTAGCACCTACACGTGAATTAGCAATGCAAGTTGCTGAAGCTATTGAAAGCTTCGGTAAAAACATGAAAGGTTTACGTGTTGCTACTTTATACGGTGGTCAATCATACCAACCACAATTTCAACAATTAGAGCGTGGCGCTCAAGTAGTTGTTGGTACACCTGGTCGTTTAATGGACCACTTACGTCGTAAGAGCCTTAAATTAGGTAGCTTATCTTTTTGTGTACTCGATGAAGCTGATGAAATGCTTAACATGGGTTTCTTAGAAGATATTCAATGGATACTTGATCACTTACCAGAAACTACACAAATGGCATTGTTCTCCGCAACTATGCCACCAGCCATTCGTAAAATTGCTAACCGTTTCTTAAAAGATCCTGAACATATTAAAATTGCTGCAGTTAAACAAGCAAAAGCAAATATCTCACAGTTTGCTTGGAAAGTTAGCGGCATTCGTAAAATCACTGCTTTAGAACGTATAGCTGAAATCGTTGATTATGATGCGATGATCGTTTTCGTTCGTACTCGTAGCGACACTGTTGAAGTTGCTGAGCAACTAGAACGTGCTGGTTACCCTGCATTAGCTCTAAACGGCGACATGAACCAAGCACAACGTGAACGTTGTATTGAGCAAATGAAATCTGGTAAGTCTTCTATATTAGTTGCTACAGACGTTGTTGCTCGTGGTCTAGATATTCCACGTATCTCTTTAGTTGTTAACTATGATTTACCTGGTGACAACGAAGCTTATGTTCACCGTATAGGTCGTACAGGCCGTGCTGGTCGTGAAGGCATGTCAATTGCATTTGTACGTCCACGTGAAATGTACTCTTTACGTCATTACGAGCGTTTGACTTCAGGTGTTATTAATACTTACGAATTACCAAACATTGAAGAAATTGGTAAAAAACGTATAGAACGTACTCGAGTTGAAATGGCGACTGTTGTTGCAGATAAAGATTTAGCCAACATGCGTGAAATTGTTGAAGCTATGGCGAACGAATCAGAGCTTTCTATGACTGATTTAGCAGCAGCTTTATTGTTCCAAAAACAATTAAATCAACCATTACAGCCGAAAGAAGATCCAAAACCTCGTCGCGAAACTCGTGAACGTAGCGATAGTAGAAGTGACCGTGGAGATCGCGGTGGTCGTAACGAAAGTCGTGGCGGTCGTAACGAAAGTCGTGGTGGCAGAAATGAACGCGGCGCTGAGCGCGGTGGCGAACGTGCTCCTCGTAAAGTTAAAGTTAATCGTACTGATGTTGATTGGCAGACATACCGTCTAGAAGTCGGTAAAGAACATGGTGCTCGTCCTGGTGACATCGTTGGTGCAATCGCTAATGAAATTTCATTAGACAGCAGCTACATCGGCGCAATTAACTTACACGACAAGCATACTTATGTTCAGTTACCAAAAGGCATGCCTGATAAGTCATTTGAGCAATTAAAGCGTGTTAAGATTCGTCGTCAATCATTAGAAATTACAGTTTCAGATGTAAAGACAGTTGAATCAACTCCAACAAGTGATCGTCCTCGCAAGAATCAAGAACGCTCAAATCGTCCTAGTTAATCGATAAGCTCTCAATAAAAAGGTACGTATAACGTACCTTTTTTTATGCCTGTAATTTACTTAAAACCTTGGAATTATTCCTTTAAATCCTCCGTGTAACTATAACTTTACATGTGTTCTGTAGGCTTTATATGGCTTGTCTTCGTATCGAATAAATTCTCATCACAATTCACGTACATTTTCTGTTACGGCTCATACTTTGGTTAGATTTCCTTGTCGCTTTCCCTTCTCCTTAAACCTAGTGATAATACTTCCATTGACTATGTAACAGAGATAAATATGACTGACGTAACAAACCCACTAAACCTTCGCGGTATCGAATTTACTGAATATGCAACACCCGATTCAGATTTTATGGAAAACGCATTTTATGGTTTTGGCTTTTCAAAAACGAAAACGTTTAAAGGTCGTGATATCGATTACTTTAACCAAAATGATATTCACTTTTTATTAAATAATGAAAAAGCTGGTTTTTCAAAAGAATTTGCTAAAAGTCATGGTCCTGCTATTTGTTCAATGGGCTGGCGTGTAGATGATGCTAATTTTGCTTTTGAAGAAGCAATTAAGCGTGGCGCTAAATCTGCTGCTAATGAAGAAAACAAACTACCATATCCGGCGATTTTTGGTATTGGTGACAGCTTAATTTATTTCATCGAAAAATTTGCAGCGTCAACAACAAATCCAGGTTCTATTTATGAAGATGACTTTGAGCCAATTGACGCTCCAGTTATTAACGAAGATAAAGGTTTTTTACGTGTAGACCATTTAACGAATAATGTTCATCAAGGTACGATGGAACATTGGGCTAATTTCTATAAAGATATCTTTGGTTTTACAGATGTTCGTTACTTCGATATCAAAGGTGAGAAAACAGCATTGATTTCTTATGCGTTAGCATCACCTTGTGGCACTTTCTGTTTACCGATTAATGAAGGTAAAGGTAAGAAAAACAACCAAATCGATGAATATTTAGATGAATACAATGGCCCAGGTGTTCAGCATTTAGCATTTATCAGTGATGATTTAGTTGGCTCTTTGGATAAGTTAGACAAAGATATTATTGATACGCTTGATATTGTACCTGAGTATTATGATGACGTATTTAAACGTATCCCTTGGGTTAAAGAAGATCACAAGCGCATTCAAGACCACCAAATACTTGTTGATAGCCAAAAAGAAAATTCGTACTTATTACAAATTTTCACTAAAAACATTTTTGGACCTATCTTTATAGAAATGATCCAACGTGTAGACGACCAAGGTTTTGGTGAAGGTAACTTTACTGCATTGTTTAAATCGATTGAACTTAACCAAATGGAAAAAGGTACTGTTTAAGTTAAAACAGTTTCTTACTCTTTTATTAAAGGTCTGCTTGCGCAGTAATGCGGATCAATTAAGAGATTTTTAAGAGCATTCAAACTAGTTTCTAGTTATGTGAAAATCCGAATTCTTTTGTAGAATTCGGATTTTTTTATGCAATTTTCTTACTTACTCGATGCTATAAACAACATTGAATTTAAGGAAGAGAACGTTAGCTTAAATTAATATTAATCAGGGCTTTAAGCTAATGGCTGAATATTGATTAATAATCTCATTAATTTTCACTTTTTCATTATCTTTAGTCGAAAGTAACATCCTTTGATAATGACTGATTGTTTCTGCTAAATATTGCTGATGTGATTTCATATTTAGATCCCACATCATATCGCCCACCGGAGATATTATCTTTAGTGGGTTATCTACATTTGTTGATTCAGAGAATTTCTTTTTTAGATGAATAACTTCATAAAAGCGTTTGTTATCAGTGACAATATATTCGCTGACTAACGTACAGTTATGCTTTATTAACGTTTGTCTCACTTGGTAATTGTAATGGACTGGACAAAGGATAAATTCTATTTCATTTAATTTACCCGTTAGAGAAATTTCATAGGCTTTACTTATTAAGCTTTCAATGAACCTAATAAGCAACTCGCCACCGACACCGGCAATGATGAACAGTTGTCTATTTTGAGCTGTTAGCGGTAACTTTAGGATGTCTAAACAATGAACTTGCCAGCGTTGTGCGAAGTCATCATCGATAAAGTGTTGTTGTAATAATGATTCAAGCTGGAAAGTTAATGAAGGAACAATATCGACAAAATGAATGGTATTCGCCGCTTTTCTTTTTAATAGGGTTAAGCCCAACAAACCGTGGTCACAACAACAATCCCATATACTTTGATAATCAGCGATGATCATACTGTCAATTTTTTGCAAACGGTTACTTAATTTTTTCATATAGAAATATACGCTTAATCAAACCAATGCTTTTGTTGTTCTTCATCTAAATAACTCCACGCAATAAAACGACTGATTTTTTGTCCTTGGGCCATATTAACGACTTTCACTTGCTTGGCATTAGATTTTTTAAGTGTGAGCTTTAGCTGACTTATATGATCTTTTTTAGACACTAAACAGGTGAACCATAACACTTGATTTTGGTAACGTTTACTTTCTTTTATCATGTTGTTGATAAAAGAGACTTCTCCACCAGGGCACCATAATTCTGCATTTTGTCCGCCAAAATTTAGTGGTACTGTTTTTTCGTTACTTAATGGCGTTTTCGTATCTTTCTTATTTGCTGCTAAATTTTTGACTTTCCGTAAAGACCCTTTTGTTGCTTCAGCTAATGAACGATGAAAAGGTGGATTACACATTGTTAGTTCATAACGGTCATCTGATTGAACTATGCCGCTAAAGACTTGTGTTGATTCTGTTTGTAATTTACAGGTTATTGATTTTTTGAGACGTTTGTCTGAGGAGATATTTTGCTGCGCAACTTTAATTGCAATAGGGTCTATATCACTACAAGTAAAACGCCACTGATATTCGCGTTGGCCTAAAATCGGGTAAATACAACTTGCACCTGTACCAATATCAAGTACTGATATTTGATTTTTCACCGACGGTGCAGAGAGTGTTTGTGACAACAAATCATCAAGGTAATGAATATAGTCAACTCTACCTGGAATAGGGGGGCACAAATAACCTTGGGGAATATCCCATTGGTTTACGTGATAATGATGTTTTAATAAAGCCTGATTAAGTGCTTTTACCGCATTAGCGTCAGAAAAGTCGATAGATAAATTCTGATATTTATTGGCATGCACGTAGGGTTTTAGCCTAGGCGTTGATTGGCAAAGTGCTAAAAAATCATAACCGTTATTATGACGATTTCTGGGATGGAGGTTCTTTTTTAATGCCACGAATATTCTCTACAAATAAATAACGTAAAGATTTTATCATTTCCGTAATCTAAATGATAAGTTTGCCGCATATAATTATTATGCGACAAACTTGAATATTCTGAATTCTATCAGGTTTACTTAAAGGTCATAACCAATGTGTTGATGTAAACGAATAACCAATTCTTCTTTTGAATTATCGTAACCCAATTTTTCGGCCGTTGAACGCAAAGCTTGCTCAACGAGGTTGAGAAATTTACCGTGCCCTTGGCTCGTTTTATGATCTTTAGTGGCAATGATTACAAATTTTATTGAATCAACTAAGAAATTACCATCACAGTGAATAGTGAAAGTATTATTAGGTTCAAACGGATTAAAGCTTAATTTTTGTAAGTCACCAGCAGCCTTGTGTTTTTCTTCCGAGCGACTTCTTACAATAGGTGTTAAACCATTAGCCAAAATAGCACCCTCTAGCAAATGCTGCTTGTGTGCAGATTCAATAAACGCATGACTGATTAAATCGTACAAAGGTTGATATGGCTGGTCTTTTGATTTATCAATATTGAGTAACTCTTTAATGCGACGGTTAATAGGTAAATCTGCTACCGCATAGGTAAGAACATCTCTTTTTTCTGGGAGGATAAAGTCATCAGCCGCATAGCGATTTTTTAAGGTACGTAACTTATGGGTCTGTGTACCTGTAACGCCTTTATCTTTCGAAAATAAATCGTAAGTTAAATGTTGGTGATCACATACTCTTACAGTTGATTTATTAATTTGATGAATATCAATAAACTCGTTTAAAGCCAAGAGAACATTTTTGTGAAATTCTGCTGATGTTTGACGAACATTGTCACCATTAGCAAGAAATATTAACGTAATCCCTCTAATTCGCTTTTTACCATTAATGTATGCATTCTGGCTGTAATGGTTGCGCGGGCTATACATAAATAAGATTTCTTGTTCCGTTTGTACCGTTAATTTTTCTGGGCTATAACGGATACGAGAAAACTTTTCGTTGGCAATAAATTGACCACTTTCAATGTCTAACTTATTATTTACATCGAAGAAACTATCAGCTAAATGTTGATATAACTTTTGGTAAGGTTGTTCACTTGTTCTATCCATTAATTTACTGTGTAAGTTAATTAATTCATCCGTAAGTGGAAATTTAACCATTAAATATTGGTTAGTACGGGCATATGACGGAATGTACACTTTATGCTGGTTGTTACGAGAACGAGAGATAGGCATTTCATATCCTTAATAAATAGAGTAGTAATCTAAAAGTATTATAAACAAATAGGATTTATTTTCATGTGATCTAGAATATCATTTTACTTTATGTGTATATTTTTTATATATATTTGTTTCGAAGGTCTAATGACATTAAATAATGCTTTCTTTGTATTATATATTCTCATTTATCTGTACAATACGCCGAAAATTTATACTTGTTACTCTTTTGTTATAAAAGAGTAATAGATTGTAGAAGTGAAAACTTCATAATAAGGGAATACACTCATGAAAAACATTATTAAAGTTAGTGCTTTAATCATTAGCTCATCTTTTTTCTTCAACAGCGCTTTTGCTAACGAGCAACCTAAAGCTCAAGATTTAGTTGGAAAAGCATACGTTGGTGGTCATTTATTACACATGAGCACAGACAATGATAGATTATCAACTACAAACCCTCTCTCTAATATAGATCACGGTAGCGGGTTCGGTGGAGAGTTAGGCTATCGGATGACTGAATCTACAGAATTTAGACTTTCTTACAGTAAAATTAATTTAGTAAATGAGAATAACGGTTTTAATGCACCAAATAGCTCATCAGCAGCAGCTGAACTACTTATTTTTCCTACTCAGCAAAATTTCTATGTTGTGGGCGGTTTAGACTATTTAGATATCGTAGAAACTGAAGCATCTGTAGACCTAGGTTTAGGTTACCGTCACTACTTGAGTGAAAGATCTGCTGTTTATTTTGAAGCAAAAGCGCATTACCAACTTTTAGATTACTATAAAGATACAAGTGCAAAAATTGGTTTTATTTACTTTTTTGGTGAAAGTACTAAGCCACGCAGAACTAAAAAAGCTGAACCTGTAAGCCAAAAAGAAGCACCTGTTGCAACAACTCCTATGGCTGCTAAGCCTGTTGCAGTAGTTGAAAGTGATTCAGACAAAGATGGCGTTTTAGACAATAAAGATAATTGTTCTAATACACCGATGACAGATAAAGTTGATCAAAACGGCTGTACTATTTTTAGTGATGAAAAGGTACGTATGAATTTACTTGTTAACTTTGATAATAATTCATCAATCGTAAACCCAGAGTATCTTGATGAAATTAAAGACGTTGCTGAGTTTTTAACGCTTTATCCTCATACTTCACTAATCATTGAAGGCCATACTTCAAAATCAGGGTCTCGTGATTACAATCAAAGAATTTCTCAAAAACGTGCTCAATCAATTGTTAACGTACTTGTTAATAAATTTTCAATTCAGCCGAGCCGTTTAGTTGCTATGGGTTACGGAGAAGACCGTTTAATTAATACTGAAGACAATGCGGCTGCACATAAGCAAAATCGTCGTATTACCGCTGAAGTAGAAGTAACGAAACAAGTTGCTACTAAACGATAAAATCATAAAGTAAAAGTACTTTAGAACTAAAAAGCCAAATAGCAATATTTGGCTTTTTTATTGCCAAAATTATGGTTTGCCGCTTTGATGGGCAGTTTCAATGGACATATTTTGATTGTTAAAATAGCGTGATTAGAATGACGCTTTTTTTGTCAAAAATATAAATCAATTAGTGGTGATCTCATTTTAAAATATGGTGATTTATATCGAATAGAAGATGTTTCGAAAAATGGTTGAGTGGATACTATTAATAAGTTGAAAAAAAAGTGCTTGCCCAGTATGCTACGCGTCGTTTTTTACACTCAGTGGTATAACTAGACAATGATAGGTTTTGATTACGGCACATCAAATTGTGCTGTCGCAGTAATGGATAATGGCCAGCCGAAGATATTATCTTTAGGTGAGCATGGTAAGTATATTTCATCAACGCTATATGCGCCGAGCCGAGACATTATTTCACATTGGTTATGCCAACAATTAAGTGACGAGCAACAATCTCTTTTCAAACAGCAACGCGCGTTACCTTTGCAAAAAGCTCAAAACGTTTTACGAGAACTTAAGCTTGACGGTATTCCCACCGATCTTTCTTTTGGTCAAGCTGCTTTAGATTTATATTTGGAAGATCCTGAAGAGGGGTATTATATTAAATCGCCTAAGTCGTTTTTAGGGGCAAGTGGTTTAGTTGATAGCCAAATTAATTTGTTTGAAGATATTGTTGCAGCGATGATGAGTAATATTAAAACACTCGCTGAGGAAAAACACCAAAAAGAAATAACACAAGCCGTGATTGGCAGACCTATAAACTTTCAAGGGTTAAAAGGCGAAGAGAGCAATCGACAAGCATTAAATATTTTAACTAATGCAGCTAAAAGAGTGGGTTTTAAAAGCGTTGAATTTCAGTACGAACCTGTTGCAGCTGGCTTTGAATATGAAGCAAGTTTACAAGAAGAAACTAAAGTACTTGTTGTTGATATTGGTGGAGGAACAACTGATTGTTCAATGTTATTGATGGGACCAAAACTCAAAAGTAGTGCGTCAAGAGAAGCACATTTACTTGCACACACCGGTGTTAGAATTGGTGGTAATGATTTTGATATTCAATTAGCGTTAAAAGGAATAATGCCAAGCTTAGGCATGAACGGTAATTTGAAAACGGGCAAGCCTATGCCTGTTAACAGCTTTAATCAAGCAGTATCGATTAATAACATCAATGAGCAGACTAATTTTTATAGCCAAGCAAATTATCGTTTTTTAGAAACATTGCAACGTGATGCAAAAGAACCTGAAATATTTTCTCGTTTGTTAAAAGTACATCAACAAAAATTAAGCCATCGGTTAGTAAATGGTGCAGAGCAAGCAAAAATAGGGTTAACACAAGAGGAGTCCCAGCAAATAATTCTCCATGATTTAGCTGATAACTTAGAAGTTGAAGTTAATCGTTCATTAATGTTAGCTTCAAGCACAGCTCAATTAAAACAGATAGCTCAATTAATGAGTGAATGTGTTGTACAAGCCAATTGCAAACCTGACGTGATTTTTGTAACCGGAGGTTCTGCAAAGTCACCTGTATTGAACCAATTCTTACGTGAACAAATGCCTAATACTCCATTAATTGTCGGTGATCACTTTGGCAGTGTAACGGTTGGTTTAGCGCGTTGGGCTGAAAAAGTATTTCAATAAAGTGTATAGAATATTAGCGAGGGCGAGTGAATGTTTTTACATTTCAAGCGTTTGATATTCATTAATGCTTTGATGAAAATGCATGCTTGCGCAAAAAAGTTACAGTTTTATTCTCTAGCGAAAGATTTTATTGGTTAATGCTAAGCCCCTTAATTTAAGTAATACATTCGTTAACATAGAATATTTTATATCACTGCAAGACCGCTGTTCTTTAAAATATGATGCAAGATAATCAATACACTGTATAAGTTAAATAGTCTTGAACAAAGCTAAGCATCATTTTACAATGAGATACATTCATTATCGTGTTATCAATTATGTCTTCAGATACTTTAGGCGCAAGTCTTAATTATAAATCAAAAGAAAAAGGCTATCGTGACCGTGCCTTAAAATTATTTCCTTGGGTGTGTGGCCGCTGTGCTCGTGAGTTTGTGTATTCAAACCTCATGGAGCTTACCGTGCATCACGTTGATCACGATCATACTAATAATCCTAACGATGGTAGTAACTGGGAGTTGTTGTGCATCTATTGTCACGATAACGAGCATGCTAAATATACAGACCATGCTAAGTATAAAACAGAAACTATTGCAGGAGACACGAATCAAGATACAGCAACCTATAATCCTTTTGCTGATCTTAAATCAATGTTGAAAAAATAATTTATTTATATTTCAATGTGGTTACAATTTTTTTCGTTTTTTTTACTTAATTACCATTGTTTTTTATTCGTATTACCCCGAGTATATTAGTTGAAGACAATTTTTCTCTTAGTAAAAGGTAACGTTATGAAAATAAATATTTCTGGTCACCATGTTGAAATTACTGAAGGTATTAAGCAGTCAATTGAAAACAAGTTTAAAAAAATTGCTAAACATTATCCTAGCCTTATGAGCATCAGCTCAATTATTACCGTTGAACCACACCAACAACAATTAGAAGTTTCTACTCACTATGAAGGTAGTGAAATCTCCGTACGAGCATCAGGTAAAGAGTTATATTCTGCTATCGCTAGTGCAGCTAAAAAACTACAAGCAGCGCTTGCACATCGCAAAGGTGTATTAGCAGCAAAACTACATAAAAAATATGAAGTTGAGCAGTCGGATGCATTTTTACTTGAACAATAATTATAATTGAATTAGTTTATTATGATGAATATAAGGTTGCTATGAGCAACCTTTTTTATGTTCACAAAGAACGGTATTTCGTGAAGACATGGATGGAAAAGCATGGCCGTGTTCGGGAATGACGTTTTGCCGAGATGCCACAAATGGTATCTCTATCATTTTTTAAATAACCATTTTAGCAGGGAGAAACTATTGGCGGGATCAAGCCTATTAACATTACTCGATGATATTGCAACGGTACTTGATGATGTTGCCATATTGTCAAAAGTAGCAGCGAAGAAAACCGCAGGTGTACTTGGCGATGACTTAGCACTTAATGCTGAACAAGTTTCAGGTGTAAAGGCTGATAGGGAGTTACCTGTAGTTTGGGCTGTTGCAAAAGGGTCATTTCTCAATAAATTAATTATTGTTCCTGCCGCTTTAGCTATTAGTGCTTTTGCCCCGCCATTAATTACGGTTTTATTAGTAATAGGCGGTCTTTTTTTATGTTTTGAAGGTTTTGAGAAAGTGTTTCACAAATACTTTCATAACAGTGACTATTTTGAACAAGATAAAAAAGAACAGCAACAGACAAAGCTAGATGCTTTATCCGATGATCATGTTGATTTAGTCGCTTTTGAGCAAGAAAAAATTAAAGGAGCTATTCGTACCGACTTTATATTGTCAGCAGAAATTGTTGTTATTGCACTGGGCACCGTTCAAGAAGCGGCTTTTGGGATACAAGTTGCGGTAGTCTCTGGACTTGCTCTTGCTATTACTTTTGGTGTTTATGGGCTTGTTGCCGCTATTGTTAAGCTTGATGATTTAGGGCTTTATTTGTTAAGAAAGTCCGTTTCTGGCAGATTTAATACCATTCAACGTGCATTAGGTCGTGGTTTGCTTATTTTTGCTCCAGCATTAATGAAAACATTAACGGTAGTTGGCACTATTGCTATGTTCCTTGTTGGAGGCGGAATTTTGGTTCATAGTTTTGAGTGGCTCCATAAACAGGTTCAACATTTGGTTGAATTTTTAGCGAATAGCTTAGGTTCGTTAGCTGAAGTTGTAGTGCCTATTTTAACAGATGGGCTTGTTGGTATTATTGCGGGAGGTTTTATTTTATTAGCTATTACAGTGTTTAAATCCTTTAAAAACACCAATATTACTTAATATATCAATCAGGCTGAGCTAATAATAATTTAAGCTTCGCCTGATTTCTTTAATTACCCATAAGTCCCTTGATATGCTCGACAACACTTCTGCCTAAAGCACTTAACGCATAGCCACCTTCCAGCATAGATATTATTCGTCCTTCACTATACTTGTCTGCAATAATTTTTAACTCATCGGTAACCCAGCGATAATCACTTTCAGTAAGACTAATTTGCGACATTTCGTCTTCTATATGTGCATCGAAGCCGGCTGAGATAAAAATAATCTGCGGCTTGAATTTCTCAAGAGCAGGTAACCAATGTTTATTAATAGCTTCTCGAAACTCGGGTCCTTTGCAAGTAGCAGGTAACGGAGTATTAATAATGGGAGGCGTGTCACTTTCCTGCATTTCAAAGGGATAGAATGGGTATTGATAAGTAGAACAAAATAAGTAACTTGCGTCTTTATTCTTTGCAGATGCTCGTTTTATGATGTCTTCAGTGCCATTACCGTGATGGACATCAAAGTCAACAATGGCAATTCTATCTAAATGATACTTTTGTTTTGCATAAGCCGCAGCAATTGCGATGTTATTAAAAAAACAAAACCCCATACCTTTGTCATACTCAGCATGATGTCCTGGTGGACGTGTTGCACAAAATGCAGAACTGAGGGTTTTAGCCATCACTAAATCAACAGCGTTAATTGCAGCACCTGCCGATAATAATGCAGCAGGTAAAGTTGCAGTGTTCATACTTGTGTCATCATCGAGACGAAAAATAGCCGCTTCATCATCTTTATCTGGAGCGTTATCAAAAATATGTTTAATGTAATCTTCATCGTGTGCTAATGAAATTAAATCACGGTCAATAGGTGTGGCATCGTATTGACGAATAACATACTCAAGACCGCTACGTATCAGCTGATCTTGAATTGCACTCATGCGTTTTGGACTTTCAGGGTGATAGTCACCCATTTTATGGCTACTGCATTTATGATGACTAATAACTCCTACCGTCATGACTTTTCCTCTAAATCAGTTGTATTATTTGACTGCTCTATCTGTAGTTCCAAATTCAGCTCGTCAAATCCTTCAGAATATTTTCTGAGGAACCCTGCTTTTTCGAACACTTTTAACATGGGCGCATTATCTCGACGAACGCAGGCAATAAGTTTGTCTAACTTACGCATTGTAGCGATTTTTATTATTTCTTCTAATAATGTTTTTGCCATTCCTTTTCCACGTTTATGTTCGCTAATGACGAAGGCGACTTCTCCACAGTTACTACTTTCAATATAATAATAGCGACCAACAGCATGAATAACATCAGCTAGGTTTGTTCGTTGAGTAAAGCACAGCGCTAAGTCCTTATGCTGATTAACACTCACTAATTTACAAGAGTTTTCTCGTGTCATTTGCGTGGCATGGTGGTTATAACGCATGATCAATGTTTCTTTTGTATGCGAGTAGAAAAATTCTTGTAAACGGCGTTCATCAGCAGGTGCTAAGGGCCTCAATACATAGTTAATGGCTCCAAAGGTGAACTTCTTCAGCTCTATTTTTCCTAATTCAGGTACAGATGTTGGTGAAGACTCTTGATACTCTGGTACCCAATAATTCTTACGCACATCTTTTAATAGTTGCTCACGAAACTTAGGATGAGCAATTCTGATCAACTCTAAAGCTCTTTCTCGTATGCTTTTACCTAATAATGAGGCAATGCCATATTCGGTAACCACATAAGCGACATGGCCTCGTGAAGTAACCACACCACCACCTTCTGTTATATGAGCAACGATACGAGATATTTTTCCGTCTTTTGTTGTGGAAGGCAGTGCAATTATTGGTTTGCCGCCTTTACTTAACGAGGCACCTCGAACAAAATCAACTTGCCCACCTATACCACTGTAAAATTGATATCCAATAGAATCTGAAACCACCTGGCCGGTTAAATCAACTTCAATAGCGCTATTTATTGAAACCATATTGTCATTTTTAGCAATGTTTACGGGGGAATTTACATGCTCTGACGGATAGAATTCTACGTGTGGATTACCGTCAACAAAGTCATATAAACGCTGAGTACCCATGCAAAATGTCAGTACAGCTTTCCCTTTATGGAATGTCTTTTTACGGTTGTTAATTACGCCTGAAAGCATTAAGTCAATAACGCCATCAGAAATCATCTCACTGTGAATGCCTAAATCTTTATGATTTGCTAAATAACGCAATACTGACTCGGGGATTTTTCCTATACCTATTTGGAGTGTTGAACCGTCTTCGATAAGCATTGAAACATACTGTCCTACTTGTTCGGAAACACGGTCGATTTCTGGCTGTGGTAAAACAGGAAGCGTTTGATCTGCTTCGAGCCAAGCGTGAATTTGATTTACATGGACAAAGCTATGGCCATTAGTACGTGGCATTTTTGAGTTGATTTGTGCAATAACATACTTTGCTGATTTAACTGCAGAAGTTACGATGTCTACACTTACACCTAATGAACAGTAACCATATTCATCAGGAGGGCTTACCATGATGAGTGCAGCATCAAGTGGTAATACATTTTCACGAAACAATCGAGGTATATCAGAAATAAAACTGGGTGTGTAATCAGCCCTTCCTTCGGCTATCGCTTCACGAATATTTTTCCCACCGATAAACAAAGCATTTACTTTGAATAAATTTTTGTGTTCAGGTGTCGCCCATTTATTTTCAGAGAGCGTTAAAATATGTACAGTTTCAATATCATGCAATCTTGCACTATTTTCAATCAAGTTATCAATTAATGCATTGGGTACTGCGGCATTAGAACCTATAAAAATTCGATTACCTGATTTTAAAAATTGGTCCCATTTTACTTTTTTCTTGTCTTGGTCGAGTAATGACATAGTAAGTGGTTCTCATTAATGAGGAAAATAAAGTATGCCGAAATAGGTCAAAGTTTTATTGATTATAATCAATAAAACTTGAGTATAACTTAAGGTTTAATTTGATGCTTTTATACCTTGGTCTTATAAGTTGCTAGATTTATTTTTTGTTAAGCTTGATATCGCTCTACAAAGATAAGCAACAAAAAAGTAACCGGTAAATTGCCCAGAAATAAATAATATCATTTTGGGTATAAAGTCAGTTTCTTCACTAAAAAAACTGAGCAAAAATATTGCAGGAGCTACAAATAAGCGATATCCGGGAACAGATAATGAAATATTATGATAGTTAAATAAAAAAGCACAAAGCCCAACGACAACACCTAAAACTCCAACTAAAGATGCTAATTTAAAGTGAGTCAATATTTACCTCCTCAAATTTAACGTATTAGGCTAAATGTAGATAAGCAAAAAATCCGCACCAACTTATAACAAGAAGTACCCAGGGGATAAGGCTTTTTTTTCCTGAACCGCTTGTTTCTTCTTGGATATTTACATCATCTTTATTTTGAGTGTTCTTACCTCTTAATAATGATTTTTTAGCTTTATCGCGTTCCCGAGACTTTTTACTTTGTTGCTTTTTATATTCTGCGATACCTTTTTCAATACCTTGAGCAATAAGTTTCGTTTGCTCTTTAGTTTGTTTAGGTTTTTGTATGCTTTTTGCTACTTTCATCGCTTCTGTTTGTACTTCGGGAGAGTTTTTAGGGTTCATTTTTCTGCTTATTAAGCTAATATTAATGTGATAAGGATGAATTTATAAGAACCTCGCCCGTTGAGCAAGACTTATCTAGTGTTTTCAAAATAGATAAATTATTGCTTTATGCTCTCTAGGGTAGTTGTTTAACTTTGAACGATGATTAATTAGTCTTATGACCCTATTCATGAAAAGAACCTTACTCATTTTATTTGTTTTTACCAACGATAGTATCGCTGGCAACGATGAAAAAAAAATGGTCGAACAAAAATCTACACATATTCAGGTGGTTTCTGAAATATACCCACCTTATCAAGTGATGAATGATAAAGGAGAGCTTCAAGGTTGGGCAGCTGACAAAGTGAAAGCTATCTTTCAAAAATCATCTATTGATTACAATGTAAAATTATATCCTTGGGTTCGGGCCTATAAAATAGCGCTAACAGAACCCAATGTTTTTATATTTTCTTTGTTGAGAATCGATGAAAGAGAAGATTTATTCCAATGGGTAGTCCCATTATGCTCCATCGAATTTTCGTTGTACCGTTTAAAAAGCAGACAAGACATCAAATTTAAATCGTTAATTGAAGCAAAAAAGTATCTTATCGCGGCACAAGTGGGGCAGGCATCAACTGAGTATCTTTTAGGTCAGGGGTTTGAACCAGAAAAGCATTTGTCAATCTCTTATAACAACGATAACTTCATTCAAATGTTGGCTTTTGGCCGCGTAGACCTGATCGTTTTATCTTCTACTCATTTTCAATCGCTTATTGATAATAACTCGCCATATGCGGATAAATTAGAACCTGTTTTCCCTATGAATTATTTAACACGTAATTTGTATTTAGCAAGTAGCTTGAATACTTCGCCAGATTTGATTAAACGGTTGAGTAATGCATATACAGCGTTATCTTCACAATTTGATAAAACGTGTAATGAACAACTATAATTTTATGAATTGGTTAAATTAAGTTTATTTTGGTTTAATTTACTAAATTATAAATATTGAATCATTTTTTTACAGTATTAATTTTTTAACGTTATGTAATTTAAGATTGTTTTTTTTTGGTCTGCTTTTTGCTTAATTGTTTAAAATAGATATTTACACTTTTAAGGAATAATAATATGGCCGTTAATATTGCAGATCGACCTAGAGATAAAGTAAGAGAAGAGGTTGTTGACCAATTAGTGATGAATTATAGCCACGGTGAACTTTCACATGAGGCTTTTGAAAGACGGCTTGATCAAGCAATGGCAAGTGAATCTAACGAAGAGCTTGTTGAACTCGTTGCCGATTTGGACTTGAAAGTTGACCAAGAGTATATGGAAAAGAAAAAAGAAGACTTCAAATTTAACTATTCTTCAACTCCAGCGGATGAAAGTGACCTTCTTATTAATATCTTTAGTGGAAGCGGGCGCAGTGGAGAGTGGCGTGTTGCGAAAGAAATTAAATCTGTGAATGTTTTTGGTGGATGTGATATCGATTTTAGTGAAGCGATATTCACTCAAAGAGAGGTTACAGTTAAAGTGTTATGTTTATTCGGTGGTATTGATATATACGTACCTGAAAATGTGAAAGTTGTTTCAAAAGCTTTTTGTATTTTTGGTGGTATAGACAATAAAGCACCATCGACTGACTATATAGACGCACCGACCATTTACGTTGAAGGATTGGTCTTATTTGGCGGTTTAGATATTACGCTTAAGCGTACTTTGAAAGAGCGTTTTACCGCATTTGCTGATGGCTTAAGAGATTTATTTAATTAACGATATTGATATTAAACTCATTGTTGACCTATATTATTATTTGATAAATTTTCTTATGTTATTTTTAGCATAAATGAGAATAGAGGAAGGCAACCTGACTGATAAACAGACCATAAGGTTACTAAAAGGAATGATGCTTTTTGGTGTATTCCTTTTATTGCTTGGTCATTATTTTTTATCTTATGCTGATCTTCCTGCATCAATGGGCGTGAAAGGCATTATTATATGTGCAGCTTGTATAGCTTTTGGTGTACTTTTCTCACTGCCAACAAAAATGTATTTAACCTTTTACCTGGTTACGCGGGAAAATGAACAAGCTTGTGAACCATATAACGACAGAACCGATAAATAAAAAACGCTGGAACATTATGTTTCAGCGTTTTTTATTGGATTTTATATAAGTTAAAAGATGGCGTTTAATCCGTAAAAGTAATTCTTGGTTGAGCACCAATCGACGAATCTATTTTTGGTGAACAAAGCAATAATCTTGAAGATGCTATTTCTTTTTCTTTTACCATGTATTCTTTAAATGTTTCTAGACGCTGTGCTGAAAAATCAGCCAGTTTTTTTATGTCACTTTTATCTGTTATTTCAACACCTAGTGGTCTGTTAATATCTTCTGGTGTTGCAATTGCACATAACGTTAATTGTGTTTCAGGTTTGTCTGTCATTAACGCAGAAAATTGTGTTAAAAACTCAGTATGTTCAGCAGTTAATTGAGTTTCTTTTACAGGGAAAGTTAAGTCATTAAAGCGAACTTTTAACAAATAATCACCTGCAGACATAGCTACAGTAACTACATTGGCATATGGCACAAAAGTCGTAATCAAATATTCTTTGGCGGCAGACATAGTTGCTTGTTTAACCATTAAAGTAACAAAGCCACGCATTCCAAATGAAGGGTCATCGGTACTACCGTCTAAAGGAACATCTAACTCAACATTACCATCACTGTCTTTCAACATACCTAATGCAATATTTAAGGGCATTGATGTTTGGCTTTTAATGGTATCTGCTTCATGATCATTCGCAGCTCCAAGTTCAATACCTCTTAAAAGTAATTCAACATTGCCATCAATATCGGTGTTATCAACGGTAACATCTAAATCTACATCAAGTTGTCCGGCTTTAAGCTCGTGTTTCAACGCTTCTGCAATATAGGTAGATATTGACGGCAGGCTCACTTCTTTAAAAAAACCTTTTAGTTGATAAAAGTCTTCTTTACTAAAAGGTTTCGCGACAGCTGATAAATCAAAAGAAGCATATGTATTACTGCCACCTTTTAACGCAAATTGACTCTCTTGTTGCGGCTTTTGATTGTCAAAAGGCCCAGCAGTAAAGGTTGTGATGTTAAAGTCACGTACATAATGTGGAACAATGCTCTGATCAGT
>CAJWBY010000030.1 GCA_913020705.1 uncultured Colwellia sp. | reverse complement strand
GCCTCTTTAAAATGAGTATCGAGATCAGCCGCACCTTTAAGTAATTCTTCGAAACCATCATTACCAATAGCCATCGCGATGGGCATTCCTATTGCTGACCATAAAGAATATCGACCACCAACCCAATCCCACATTGGAAAAACGTTTTCATCGCTTATTCCAAACTCAACGGCTTTCGTTACATTCGACGAAATGGCTATAAAGTGTCTATTTAACTGCCCAAAGGTTACACCGTAATCATAAAACCACTCACGAGTAGATTCAGCATTTGTCAGTGTTTCTTGTGTGTTAAAAGACTTTGAAGCGATAAGCACTAAAGTTGTTTCTGGGTTTAAATGACTTAATACATCATTCAAATGGTTACCATCGATGTTGGCAACAAAATGCTGTTTTGGACCACCTTCAACATAAGGTTTCAATGAAGTAGTTACTATTTTAGGTCCTAAAAAAGAACCGCCAATGCCTAAATTTAAAACGTCCGTAATGCATTTGCCACTGTAACCAAACCATTCCTTATCACGCACTTTGTTAACAACAGCTTCTACCTTGATACGTACAGCTTTAATTTGAGGTACGATATCAACACCATCAACAAATACAGGTTCATTACCTTGTTGACGTAAAGCAGTATGTAAAACTGCCCGATTCTCGGTATTGTTAATTGGATCTCCAGAAAACATCGCATCACGTTTTTCAGATAACTGTGCAGACTCTGCTAATGCCATTAATAAAGCGCGTGTTTTCAAAGTGATCCGATTTTTGGAATAGTCCAGATTTAAACCACAAGCGCTTACTGATAAATTTTCAGCGCGTTTAGGTTCACTCGAAAATAAATCACGTAAATGACAACTTTCTATCTCACCTAAGTGTTGTTGAAGCTGACGCCAATTATCATTAAAAGTATCCATTAACATTAAAGGTATCCTTAATTTATTAGGTTATTTTAAAACAATTGGCTTAATTGAACTTCAAGCTTACATTGATCAATCGCAAAGTTACGTATACCTTCAGATAATTTTTCTGTAGCCATAGCATCTTGATTCATTTCCCAACGAAATTGAGCTTCTGTTAATGCTACAGGTTGGTCCAGCACTTGAGTAGCAGGCATTAATTGTTGTGTTATACGCTCATTACTATGAGATAACTCAGCCATTAGTGGAGGACTAATAGTTAATCGGTCACAACCCGCCAATGCAATAATTTCTCCTACGTTTCTAAAACTTGCTCCCATAACAACTGTGTTATAACTATGTTGTTTATAATAATTAAAAATTTCGGTCACAGAAATAACTCCAGGATCTTCATGTGATAAGTAGTTATCTCGTCCTGAATCTTTTTTGTGCCAATCAAGAATACGACCAACAAAAGGTGAAATTAAATATACGCTAGCTTCTGCACAAGCTTTTGCTTGAGCGAAACTAAACAACAAGGTTAAATTACATTGAATACCTTCTTGCTCAAGTTGTTTAGCGGCCTGAATACCTTCCCATGTTGACGCCATTTTAATCAAGATACGTTCTTTGCCTATACCCGCTTCTTTATACATAGCAATAAGTTGACGTGCTTTTACGATGCTTGCTTCTTTATCAAAAGATAATCGTGCATCAACTTCAGTAGAAATACGTCCAGGTACTGTTTTTAAAATTTCTAAACCTATCAATACTGATAATTTGTCACCTGCTAGGCTTACTTGAAGTTCTTTATCACTTGTTTGACCTTTTGCCCAATTCACAGCTTCTGTTAATAATTCCTTATAGGCTGGAATTGCAGCTGCTTTTAATAATAACGATGGATTAGTTGTAGCATCCATAGGTGAAAATTGTGCAATGGCTTCAATATCGCCAGTATCCGCGACAACTGTTGTCATTGTTTTCAATTGTTCAAGTTGAGAAAATTTTACTTGCATGATAATTCCTGTAAAAAAGTTTAAGTTTATTCGTTTAAGTTTGAAGTACTAAAATGTGATAAAGATACCTGCGATAGTCGCACTCATTAGATTAGCCATAGCTCCAGCTAATACGGCTTTCATACCCAATTTCGCGATATCTGGTCGACGACTTGGCGCCATATTTCCCATACCGCCTAATAAAATAGCGACTGATGAAAGGTTAGCAAAACCACAAAGTGCAAAAGTTATAATGGCTTGAGTTCTAGCACTCAATTGGTCAGCTACTGTAATAAAGTCTAGATAAGCAACAAATTCATTGATGACAATTTTTTGTCCTAAAAAGCTACCTGCCATATTTGCTTCATGCCAAGGAATGCCAATAATGTAGGCAACCGGTTGAAAGATGTAACCTAAAATAAGTTGTAAACTAAGGTTTTGAAGACCAAATAATTCACCAAATCCTCCAAGTAAGCCGTTAACCATTGCTAATAAGGCAACAAAGGCTAAAAGCATAGCACCAACATTTAGAGCGAGCATCATGCCATTAGATGCACCAGTTGCTGCCGCATCGATAACATTAACCGCTTCTTTGGCATCAGACTTCATATCATCTAAACTGTCATTAGGTTGTTCTGTCTCAGGCACCAACATTTTTGCCATCAGTAAACCACCTGGGGCCGCCATAAAACTTGCTGCAATTAAATATTTTAAGTCAATACCAATACCAGCGTAGCCTGCAACTACAGACCCCGCTACCGAAGCCAAACCACCAACCATTACAGCAAAGAGCTCAGAACGTGTCATTTTTGGAAGAAAGGGTTTAATAACTAATGGCGCTTCTGTTTGCCCAACAAAGATATTAGCCGTAGCTGACATCGATTCAGCTTGACTAGTTTTCAGTAGTTTTTGTAGACCACCGCCAATAAATTTAATCACCAGTTCCATTACACCGATATAATAAAGTACAGCGATCAGCGCAGAGAAAAATACGATCACCGGTAAAACGTGGAAAGCAAACATGAAGCCTAAGCTTTTTTCACCTATTTGCTCACCAAATATGAAACTAATACCATCGTTTGCATAACCAATAACACCAGAAACGCCATTAGCAACGCTCAGTAAAATGTCTTTTCCTGCAGGTATATACAATACAAATGCACCTAGAGAAATTTGTAAAACTAATGCGCCAATAATCGTACGCCAATTGATATTTTTTCTGTCTGATGATGCTAAATATGCAATACCGAGAAGAACAAAAATCCCCAGGATGCTGCGTAAAATATTGGTATCCATATTATTCCTTGTAATTTCTTTTTATATTTTTTGTTATTTCTTATGAAAACGAGAGTAAGACCAAATAAGTAGGAATAATTTATTATTATTTATTATTGAAAACTAAAACCTGACTACATAGTCAGGTTTTTAATTTAAACTAAGAAATGAGTTAGGTCAATAAGATATTTTTGAATTAAATATTTAAAGCTTTTGATGTGGACAAATAAATGGCTCTATTGAAGGTCATAGTTCTAGTGGTAATTGACGATTATAAGATAATGAGTTATTTGCGATATCATGCACCCATTTATAGTCATGATATTTGAAACTTATACTCATTAGTTCTCTATCTTTTATGAAAAGATAAAATATCGATAAATTAATGAATATACCTTTGAATTAATTTCTACATGTTGAGTGTCAAATAATGTCCTCTATATAAACGGTTCAACATACAACTAAAGAATCTTTTTACAGCTTTACTCACCTATGATTTTACCCACATTAAAAATACAACCAAATAAAACTTGACCATATGGTTAGTTTATTTTACATTCGAAATACAACCTGACACCCGTGACAAGTTTTGTTAAATGCATTACATATTCACAAACTATTAAAAGCGCATGTAAACGTGATTAAACTATGAGATTACTTAAATTATCAGTACCTAAAAGTAAGGGAAGTATAAAATTTAAACTTATCGAAAGAAATTTGGGTAAATTAATAATATTTCTATTGTTAAGTGTATTGGTAACGAATGTATCAGCTTCGCATTTACTTAATGAAAACCAACCGACACTAAAAGTTGCAACATTCAATGTCAGTATGGACGCAACAAACTATTTACCAAAAGGTGAAACAGGTACAGGTAAAGAGTTAATTAAAGCCCTTAAAAGTAATCGACAACAAATCAAGAACATTGCAGAAATAATTCAACGAACTCGTCCGGATATCATACTTCTTAATGAATTCGACTATATTAAAGATCCAAAAAAAGGGGTTGAACTATTTTTAAAAGAATATTTAGGTAAATCCCAACAAACAGCCCTTCCAATCAATTACCCTTATTATTACTTCGCTCCTGTAAATACCGGCGTAAGCACGCCATTTGATTTAAATAACGATGGAAAAACAACGGGGAATCTAGCAGATGCTCAAGGGTTTGGTCACTTTCCTGGCCATTTTGGCATGTTGCTTTTATCTAAGTATCCCATTGATAAAGGTAACATTAGAACTTTTCAGAAATTCCTGTGGAAAGATATGCCCAATGCCATAGTACCAAAAAATCCGAGTACTAAAGAACCTTGGTATAACAATGAAGAATGGGACATATTGCGTCTATCTTCTAAGTCGCATTGGGATATTCCAGTTAATGTACAAGGGAAAGTTGTTCATATACTCGCAAGCCATCCAACACCACCAGTTTTCGACGGTAAAGAAGATCGCAATGGCGCAAGAAATCATGACGAAATTCGTTTTTGGCAAGATTATTTTACGCCTAATGCAGGTCACTACCTTTACGATGATAATGGGGAAAAAGGAGGGTTAAAAAACCATTCCAGATTCGTCATTATGGGTGACCAAAATGCATCAAAAAATGAAGGTGGAGCACGTAAAGAAGGTATAGGTAATTTATTAGCAAGTCCTTATATAAATGATGATATTAAACCTGCAAGCCTTGCTGGGCAGAAAAACAACAACAGTGCTTTTTCTGCTAACCACACGGCTGGTTGGGGAATGCGAGCAGATTATGTTTTACCTTCTCGCTCAGGGATCAAACTTGTAAAAAATGGCATTTTTTGGCCTGAAAAAGAATCTCCACTTTACCGCCTTATTGGTAATCGTTCAGCATCATCAGATCATCGTTTAGTTTGGGCAGACATAACGCTTACAGAGAAAAGCAAATCAGCTAAAAATATTATCATGGTTATTGGGGATGGCATGGGACCCACCTATACCACAGGTTATCGCTATTACATGGATGATAAAACCACTTCTAAAGTAGAAACAACCATATTTGATGACTTATTAACAGGAATGGCAAGTACCTACCCGATTAACACTCAAGGGTATGTAACAGATTCAGCCGCAGCAGCTACTGCACTATCAACCGGGCATAAAACCTATAATGGTGCTATTGCTGTAGATGTTAATAAAAAACCTCTCTTAACAATAATGGAACGTGCCAAACAATTAGGCAACAAAACAGGTCTCGTCGTTACATCACAAATTAACCATGCGACACCAGCATCATATTTTGCTCACAATGAAAGCCGAAAAAATTACAATCAAATTGCAGATAGCTACTTTGATGACAGAATAAAGGGTCAATTTAAAGCAGATATTATGTTAGGAGGTGGTACAAATTATTTTATTCGGTCTGACAGAAATTTAGTAAATGAATTCAAGCAAGCTGGATTTCAATATATTGATGATTTATCCAAACTAAACACATTGAATAAACAAACCCCTGCTCTAGGTTTATTTGATGAAGTTGGTCTGCCATGGACACTTGATAATAAAAAAGAAAATCATCTCCTAAAAATGACTAAAGCTGCAGTAAAAAATTTAGAAAATACTGAAGGATATGTTCTGCTGGTTGAAGCAAGTCAAATAGACTGGGCTGGTCATAGCAATGATATCGCTGCTGCCATGGGGGAAATGCAAGATTTAGCCGAAACCCTTACTTGGCTAAGCAACTATTTAGAAAGTCGTGATGATACGTTATTAGTTGCAACAGCAGATCATAGTACTGGTGGTTTAACATTAGGTGCGAAAGGTGATTATCGTTGGGAGCCTAAGTATTTAAAAAATATATCAATGTCTCCAGAAACCATTGCTTCAATGTTAGTAATAAACAAAAGCCCTATTACTGCCAAACAGTTAACGAATTTACTTGGCTTTGTAGTTTCTGCAGATGAAGCTGATTCATTTATTGATAGTAAAAATGAAAAAGCAATCTATCAAAAAATCAAAAAATTAATTGATGAAAAAACAAATACCGGTTGGACCTCAGGCGGTCATACGGGCATTGATGTGCAAGTATTTTCTAAAGGTGTTGGTGCTAAAGCATTTAATCGACACCAAACGAATACCGACATAGCAATTCAACTATTTAAAGTACTTGAATCAAATTAGATATTACTGACGAATTGTCACTGATTAATCATTATTACTTAAAAAAAGACTCATTTTTATTGAGCAAAACAACAAAAGGAAAATTATGAAAATACAACTATTAACTGCAGCACTTGGCCTTAGCGTACTTTCAAGTCATGCGAATGTCGTGATCACTGAATATGTTGAAGGTGGCGGGAATAATAAAGCGATTGAAATTTCTAACCTTGGCACAACAGATGTCGATTTAGCAGCAGGTGGTTATAAACTTGATCTTTACTCAAATGGGAAAACTGAAACAACAAACGGTATATTCCTGCAAGGTCTATTGATACCGGGGTCGAGTATTGTTGTTTATAATGATGCGGCAACAGATGAATTTAAATTTGATGCTCCTCAAGGTCTTCCAGATGCAAGCGCTACTTATTTTAATGGTGATGATGCCATTCTCCTTTCAAATGCTGATGGTGTTGTAGATAGCTTTGGACAATTAGGTACAGATCCAGGTAGTAATTGGGGTGAAGGTGACTTTTCTACAAAAGATCATACACTTCGACGTTTAGCATCAGTCACTGAGGGTGACACAACATCAGACGATGCATTTGATCCAGCCACTCAATGGGCAACTTTCGCAAAAGACACATCAGATGGTTTAGGTTGTACTGGTGAAGTGGCTTGTGATGGCACACAACCATTGCCAACTGCAGGCTCTGCAATTGGCGGTTCTTCAGACAGTGCTAGTATTATTGTCATAACAGAATATATTGAAGGTGGTGGGAATAATAAAGCCATTGAAATTTCAAACTTAGGTACTGGAGATGTTGATTTAGCCGTTGAAGGATATAAATTACAACTTTACGCAAATGGTAAAACAACAGAACCTAATGAAAAACTTCTAGAAGGCCTATTAGTACCTGGTTCGAGTATTGTTGTTTATAATGATGCTGCAACAGATGACTTTAAATTTGATGCGCCTCAGGGCATCCCAGATGCAAGTGCAACTTATTTTAATGGTGATGATGCTATTTTACTGGTAAACAACGACGGTGTTGTTGATAGTTTTGGACAATTAGGTACAGATCCAGGTAGTAATTGGGGAGATGGTGATTTCGCAACAAAAGATCATACCCTAAGACGTTTAGTATCGGTTACTGAAGGTGATACGATAACTGACGACGCATTTGACCCAGCAACACAATGGGCTACTTTCGCAAAAGATACATCTGATGGTTTAGGTTGTAAAGATGAAGCTGCCTGTGACGGTACACAAGCAATGCCTACTGAAGGTACACCAATCGATGACGTATCGGCTCCTACAACTGAAATTTGTACAAATTGCCCTGATTTAGCTACCATTGCCGATCGTAATACTTACGTAGAAGCAACCTACTACGCTGCATCAAATGCTGCGGACGCTTCAGCCTTACGTGCTGCTATTACAACTGATATTAGCACCAATCATAAACAACTTACCTATTCAGAAGTGTGGACTGCATTAACCTATACAGATGAAGATCCAGCGAATGCAGACAATATTATATTATTGTATTCAGGTCGCTCAATTGCTAAAGCAGACAATGGCAGTGGTTCAGCTTCAAGTAATCAGGATTTTTGGAATCGTGAACATACTTGGGCAAAATCACATGGTTTTCCTGATACAAGCCAGTTAGGTTATACCGATATTCATCACTTACGCCCTACTGATATTTCAATGAACAGTGATCGCGGAAATCGTGATTTTGATATTGGTGGAACGCCAAACGATGAAGCACCTGAGAACATGAGTACAGAAAATACTTGGGAACCTAGAGATGCAGTTAAAGGTGACGTTGCCCGTATGATGTTTTATATGGACGTTCGTTATGATGCTGGTACAGAAAGCACTATGCCTGATTTAATCTTAGTTGATACTGTAGGAACAGCGACAAGTACGTTAAGTGATGGTACTGGAGAACTAGGTAAACTTTGTACATTATTTGATTGGCATTCATCAGATCCAGTTGATACTTTTGAAACAAACCGTAACAACAGCATCTATGAATATCAAGGCAACCGTAATCCATTTATCGATCACCCTGAATGGGTTGATAGCCTTTATGCCTCATCTTGTGGCGGAAGTAGTAATGATGGTGGTGATGCTAACGCAGCGCCAACAGTTTCAGCAGGTGATGTTCAATCAGTTGCCTCTGCAGCTAGCGTTACATTAACCGCAACAGCAGCAGATAGCGATGGCAGTATTGCTAGCTATTTCTGGACTCAAACAAGTGGAAAATCGGCTACGTTAACTGATCGTGAGAGCGCAACATTAACGTTTGTATCACCAAAAGTTGGCGTAGATGATAGCTTAGTTTTTAGTGTTACCGTAACTGACGACCAAGGTAAAACAAGCACAGCTTCTGTAACTGTTAATGTGGCAGCAGAAGTAATAGAAACTAAATCAAGTGGTGGGTCTTTTTACTTTTTATTAGCAGGACTTGCGCTACTTTCAGTAAGAAGATTTAAGAACTAATTTATTTTTATCTAACTTTAATAAACCAAGTTGTATTTATCATAGATAATGCAACTTGGTTAACATCTATAATATCCTTCCCAAAACTTACAAACACCTAGAAATACTTTTATTCTCTTCACCTAACTAATTACCTTATTGAATATCTAGTCTTATCAAACAAGATTCGATCACTATCCTTTGCGCTGTTAGCTTGATAAAATTAAATGATGTAGTGAGCATTTGACGCCCTGCACTCTAGATTGATCACAAGTTAAGGTTAAATATTGTATGCCATTAAAAGTAGACTTTAGGATTTTCCTTGACGATATAGGCAATGTTACAGATCTCACTAAACAGGCAAAAACGGTTTTCAATTTTCTGTCTAAAATTGTGTTATCAGTTTCTGCAGATATCAATCAACCAATAACTCATGTTGATTTAAAATGTAGCACTCGATCTGATGAATTGACATGTGAAGGTTTCATTGATGGAACGTTTACTGAATCAGGTAAGATTGAATGGAATTGCGATACTTGTGAAGCTTCGGGCAATATTTCTAACTGGCAAGGAAGTACGTGGGACAAACAAAAGCGCATTATTCATTAAGCCCCCCCCCCCAAAAAAAAATCACGTGCTCTTTCTATTTATCTAGATTTTAACTTGTGTTAGCTCAGACTAATTACACTCTGCTGCCGCACAAGTAAACAAGGTTATTGATAAGTTTTGCGCAATAGCCTTCTGCAACAAAACCTTCTTGTGACCCTTTTAGACCCAACTATTGCCTTAAATAGTTGGGTCTAGTTTTATTAACATCACAATTTTCTGTCACGTTGAATTTATTGTTGAGTGATAACTGGATATTATTTATCACATTATTCTCATTTACTTGTACAAATATGCGGGGAATATTTAAAGAATACTTTCCAATGTAACTTCAATCATTTCACCAAATTTTAACTGTCTATCTTCTGCAGACATTTTTTCGCCTGTTTTAATATGGTCACTTACCGTAAGTAAACAAAGTGCTTTTTTACCTAATTCAGCCGCAACACCGTAAAGTCCGGCTGCTTCCATTTCTACTGCAAGGATCCCGTATTTTTCTAATGTTTCAAATACTGAAAATTCTGGAACGTAAAACAAATCAGCCGAAAAAACATTGCCCACTTTAGGTGTTTTACCTAATCGTTTTGCTGTGGTAACAACTTTTTCTAATAACTCATAATTTGCTATAGCCGCAAAATCATAATTATTTAAACGTTGACGGTTTACGTTAGAATCGGTACTTGCACCCAAAGCAATTACGATATCTTCAAGATGTATATCATCTCTAATTGAACCACAGCTACCAACGCGAATGATATTTTCAACACCATAATCTCGGTAAAGCTCTGTAGCGTAAATAGACATAGAAGGAATACCCATACCTGACCCCATAACTGAAATACGCTTACCTTTGTATTCACCGGTATAACCAAACATATTTCTTACGGCTGTAACTTGCTTCACATTTGTTAAGTAGTTATCTGCAATAAATTTCGCACGTAAAGGATCGCCGGGCATGATAACTGTTTCTGCAAAATCATCGGTATTGGCAGATATATGTGGTGTTGGCATGGTAATTTTCCTAATTGTTCTTGTATGCTTTAACTATTGTAATAGTTAGTTAAGTTTACATAATAAGAATAACTTGACACTCGTGTCAAGTAAAAATAATTATTATGATAAAATTAATCCGTAAATTGACTATTAACTTTAGTGTATAAATAGCTTATATTTGCTTCATTCGAATACATTGCACAAAAATGATTGATTAATATGACAATAATAAAAACTAACGAACAAAAATCGTCTACTGGGCGAGTAAGAAAAAAAAATCAATCCATTATATTAAAAGCCGCAGAACAAGACTTTTTAGAACATGGTTTTAAAGGTGCTTCAATAAAAGGTATTGCCGAACGTGCAGGAATTCCTCGCGCGAATGTTCATTACTATTACAAAAATAAAGAAGCTATTTATTCTGATATTTTATTAGAAATACTCTCATTATGGGATTCTGCAATTATCACTTCAGATGAAGAACCTGCAAAAGTTTTAGGTGATTATATTTTAGCTAAGGTGATGTATTCAAAAACTAATCCTGAAGCTTCTCGGATATTTGCTGGTGAGTTTATTCATGGTGCTCCAAGGTTACAGTCATACTTAGAAACAAGCTTTAAAACGTGGATTGATGAAGTTAAAGCGACTATTAAAGGCTGGATTGATCAAGGTAAAATGGATGACGTTGATCCACTTTATTTGCTTTTCACTATTTGGGGTGCAACACAACATTATGCAGATTTTGCACCGCAGGTTACAGCAGCGATGGGTAAAGATAAATTATCCAATGATGATTTTGAGCAAGTGGCGAAAACGTTAACGCAGATAATTCTTAAAGGTTGTGGTATCACTAAATAAACAAGGCATTTCATCGTTAAATGAAATGCCTTATTGTTATTTTCTATATTCAATAACTTATATTGAATACTTTTTTAACTACTGTCCCCAAATATTTTCAACATACTCAGGATGGTCGACAAAAGGATTACGATTTCCCTGATGTCCAAATCCGGCTTCATTCCTGTCTATTTCTTTTTGACTAACAGGATCATCAGTGTGCCAGCGTTTTAACATTTCTAATTGCCATAATTCAAACACTTGGTTGCTACTACCATCTAAAATAGCATCACCATACACTGAATTATTTTGCCAACTACTAATAACATCTTCATAACGAGCTGCCATGTAGAAATAAGCGCGAGCTAAATCACCTTTAAATTCGTCAATAGGTTCAAACACCGTACCGCTATAACCTAAAGAAGTCGTTGCCGACCCAAGTTTACTGTTATTCGTTGATGTGAAAGATGCTGTTGCAACTTCTCCAAATGGGAAAGCACTACGTTTTGAGTTAACAAATCCATCGGTTGCATAGATATGATGAACATCAGAGTTCATAGGCTCTATCGTGCCACCAAACCAGCTTTTAGGGAAAGAATGTTCTCTATTATAACAATCCCCTTCTCCGCTATAATTACCACATTGATCGCTGACTTTAGTAAAGCTATTACTGTCACTTGAAGTAGGTTTTTCAGAATATATATCTAAAATCGAACCATCATTTTCAAAGTAAACATCAAGAGAGTGATTATTGTAAAAAGTCCACAACGCCGAATAACCTTGGCTTGAATGACCATTGATTAAATTATGTAATTCGGTTTTCAAAGCATAACCCGTTTGTGCAGTTATGTTGTCGTAATATGTGCCAGTGTATGTGCCTGAGCCCGTTCCACCGCCACCTCCGCCAGAATTACCTAAAGTGAAGGTTTTGCTTTCACTGCTCGTAAAAGTTCCTCCCGAGATTAATGAAGTACCTGCAAGAGAAATATCATAAGAACCGTTTCCGTAGGTACAACAAATACCATCGCCATAAGTGTCATTAATGGTAAAAGTATAATCACCATCATCTAAACAGAAATCTTCATTATAATCTGTAGAATTAGCATAGCCATTTCCACTGGCTACTTCTTGATTACTTGTATTTGTTATCGTCCAGCTGGTTTCATAGCCATAAGTATCTGTTGTTAGACTAAAAGCAATCTCATTCGTACTGCAACTGTTACCACCTGTTCCACCGCCTGTAGCTTGGGTTGGTTGGAAATAGTCAACATAAACAATTTCAGAGCCATCAAACCCGGTAGTATCATAAAAACGTAAACCAACGGAAATGTCTTTCGTTGAAGTTGCCACATAACTATGTGTAACTTGCTGCCATTGGTTGACTAAGCTTTCATTAGAAAAATCTTGATATCCGTCTACATATAAACGGGCTTTAACACCACCTTCGGTATGATAAACACCTACTGAAAAATCATAAGTTTGTCCTGAAACAACACTTACCACCTGCCTAAAATCAGTAGAACCTTGCGTTCCGGTGTTAACGGTAATGGCTGCAGAGTTTGAGCCTTCTTGGAATATACTGGTATTTTGGTTGACACTAATACCGGAATCAATCGTGCTCCACCCTGAAGGAGTGCCCGCTGACCATGTTTCAAAACTTCCATTAGTTACATCTGCAATAGCATAATGACTAACGGCACAGAGTAATAAAGTAGCAATATTATTTTTATAATTCATTTATTGATCTCACTTTTATTGTTGAATAATGTTAACACTCCTTATATTTTCCATAATTTTATTCTCCATAAAATCTCGAGTAAAACTCACACAAAGTCAGCATAAATTTCACACAACATTAACTTAGATAATCCTGACCGATTAGTCAATAAATAATCTAAAATTTAATGGAGGATGAATTGATTCAAGCCCCCTAATCTCTTAATTCATTGTTTAGATGGCTTAATTTAGTTGAAGATTTATAATGCGTTAACAGTGTTAACAATTTCTTGCACGGTAAAGTTAAAGTGTTCTAATAACACATGTCCTGGTGCCGACTCTCCAAAACGGTTTATTCCAACAACGCCGCCTTGTAAGCCAACATATTTCCGCCAAAAGTCGGTATGAGCTGCTTCAATGGCTACACGCTTATTAACGGCTGAGGGCAAAACAGTTTCTTTATAATTATTGTTCTGAGCATCAAAGACATTGGTTGATGGCATAGAAACCACTCTAACTTTTTGCCCTTGTGCTGTAAGTAATTTCGCAGCGTCTAAAGCAAGTTGCACTTCAGAGCCAGTGGAAATCAATATTACATCAGGTGTGCCCTCACAACTGGTTAATATATACCCACCTCTTTCTATGTCACTTACTTGTTTATTAGTACGGTTAATCGCTGATAAATTTTGACGAGAAAATATTAATGCAGAAGGCGCCTTTTGATTTTTAACCGCCATTTTCCAAGCGACTGCGGATTCGGTTGCATCACAAGGACGCCATGTCGTTAGATTAGGCGTGGTGCGCAAATTGGTTAGTTGCTCAATTGGTTGATGAGTTGGACCGTCTTCACCTTGTCCAATAGAGTCATGAGTGTAAACGAAGATATTTTGAATACCCATCAGTGCAGACATACGCACAGCATTTCGAGCGTACTCCATAAACATCATGAAAGTAGCACCATAATTTATAAAACCACCATGTAAAGAAATACCATTCATTATTCCGCTCATACCAAATTCTCGCACACCATAAAAAATATAATTACCAGCGGCATCACTTTCTATACCTTTAGCACCTGGCCATAATGTTAAATTAGAACCTGCGAGATCGGCTGAACCTCCAAGTATTTCAGGCAAGATTTCAGCAAACTGAGTAATGGTGTTTTGTGAAGCTTTACGAGTAGCAATACTTTCACCTTTGCTTTGACATAACTGAATATAATCATTAGCCTTTTGGTCGAAATCTACAGGTAACTCCCCTTCAATAACTCTGCGTGTAAATTCTGCGGCGAGTGCTGGATATTTGCTTTGGTAAGCAGAAAATTTCTCTGACCAGTTAAGGTTAACTTTTTTACCTTGCTCTTTTTTATCCCACTGTGCGTAAATATCTTCTGGTATGGCAAATCGGGTTTCATCAGGCCAGTCTAGAAAATTACGTGTAGCTGTGATCTCGTCATCTCCTAAAGGTGCGCCATGACAATCGTGTGAACCTGATTTATTTGGAGAACCAAAACCAATCACTGTTTTACAACAAATCATCGTTGGTTTGTCAGTAACTGCTTTTGCTTGTTCAATGGCATTAGCTATTGCTTGAGCATCATGGCCATCAACTGAAATTATATGCCAGCCATATGCAGAAAAACGCTCGGGTGTATTATCGGTGAACCATCCTTTAACGTCACCATCAATAGAAATACCATTATCATCCCAAAAGGTAATTAACTTGCCTAACTTCAACGTACCAGCTAGCGAACAAACTTCATGAGAGATCCCTTCCATTAAACAACCATCACCGACAAAACAATAAGTGAAATGATCAACAATTTCATGCCCTTCACGGTTGAATTGTGCTGCGAGTGTTTTTTCAGCTATCGCCATGCCAACAGCATTTGATATACCAGCACCTAAAGGCCCTGTTGTTGTTTCAACCCCAGGTGTATATCCATATTCTGGATGACCCGGTGTTTTTGAGTTTAGCTGACGAAAGTTCTGAATGTCGTTAATCGATAAATCATAACCTGACAGATGTAACAACGAATAAATCAACATAGAGCCATGACCATTTGACAGCACAAAGCGATCTCTTTCACACCAATCAGGGTTACTTGGGTCATGTTTTAGAAAATCGCCCCACAGTACTTCTGCAATATCGGCCATTCCCATAGGTGCTCCAGGATGACCAGATTTAGCTTTTTGAATAGCGTCCATCGTTAATATTCTAATGGCATTAGCTCGTTTTTTTCGTGACGTCATTATTACTCCTATTTACTCTATTTTATTAATTGAATTATTTTCTATTATTTAAAATAGTATTTTCTTGTCCAATTGGTCAAGAAATACTTGACACATATGACAAGAAAGTATTAATTTAATAATGTCTCCATACAAAAACAATGCTGCTCAATAGTAGAAAAATACTAAAAACTATTGCTGGATAAGGCTTAAGAGCAAGAACAATTATTTAGAACATTGATTACTGATAGAGATAAACAGAATTAACGTATCGCTGACATTTGAATATGAAAGGTTAAAAGTAACGTTGGTTCTTTTTAAAATACTTGTGGGAATAAATATAAGATGAACAAACCAAAATTATCAAAAATAGCTAGCGCAATTGTTATTGCAGTTGGCTTATCAACTTCAGCAATGGCTGCTGATACCTCGTCATCTATGCGTGGTAAAATACTGAGTCCAACAGGCGAAGCTGCCACTAACGTAAAAATTACTGTCATTCATGAGCCTTCTAAAACTAGTCGTGAATTTGTGACTAACGATTCAGGTAATTTTACCGCTAAAGGTCTACGTGTTGGTGGGCCATATACCGTTATTATTGACTCAGACACTTTTAGTGATACTACGTTAGATAATATATTTCTAAATTTAGGTGATACACACCGCATCAGTGAGCAACTTCAAGAAGACAGCATTGAGCGTATTCAAGTTACTGGTTCACAGTTTTTACAAACATCTGGCGGTTCCAACAGTGTGTTTGGTGCTGACTTAATTCAAAAAATCCCTAGTTTTAACCGTGATATTAAAGATGTTGCTCGTTTAAATCCATTGGCGAGTATTAATGGTAATGGTGAGTTAGTTATTGCCGGTAACAACCCTAGAACTAACAGCTTAACTGTTGATGGTATTGGTCAAAATGATGATTTCGGTCTGAATTTTGGTGGTTACCCTACTGAACAACCACCAATATCGTTAGATGCTATTGAACAAATTTCTGTCGATGTTTCACCTTTCTCCGCTGCAAAGGGTAATTTTGGCGGAGGTACGATTAATGCCGTAACAAAATCAGGTACTAATGAGTTTAAATTTTCAGGCTTTGCTGAAACATCAACACCAGATATGGCTGGTGATGTGCAAAAAATTGATACCGTTTATAATGTTTTAGACAGTGATGACCATAAAACGTTTGAAACAAGTACCGTAAAGCCTATTAAAACTCAAACACGATTTGGCTTTAACGCAGCAGGGCCGATTATTGAAGATAAATTATTTTTCTTTGTAAACTATTCAAATTGGTCTAGTAAATCAGATTTTAGTTACGGTTTGGAAGGCACTGGGGCTGATAACGAATTTAATATTACCCAAGGGGAGTTTGATGAGTTCACTAGAATTCTTAGCGATGTTTATGGTCGCACCGATTCAATAGGTGGAGCACCTGAAAATACGAATGAAGCCTTATTAGCTAAATTAAGCTGGAATATTAATGATAACCACCGATTAGACTTTACTTATCAATGGCAGGATGATCAAGCAGAAAGAGGCTCTCCTTCTGGTGGAAACACACTTAACCTACTATCTAATCGCTATAATTTTGCAACTAAAGTTAATAACATTGCCACAAAAATATACTCAGACTGGAACGAAAATTTCAGTACTGAAATAGGCATAAGCTATAAAGATGTTGTCGCTAAAAGTATTACCAACAGTGATATTGGCCAAGTAACTGTTCATACTACGGGTAGTCGTGATCCTTCTTTTGTATTTGGTCAAGATTCTAACCGCCATGCTAACGTTGCAGAAAACACAAATCTTACGTTGTCACTAAGTGGTACTTATTTGCTAGAAGACCACGAGATTAATTTCGGTATACAATACGAAGATTTAAGCTTGTATAATTTATATGGTGAAAATTCACTTGGTTCTTGGGAATTTGATACATTAAGTGATTTTGAAAGTGGTAATTTAGGCCAATACAATTTTAGTTATCAAAATGCCTATTCAGGTGATGTTAATGACCTCGCCTACGACGTATCCCGTGCTCAACTGTCACTTTATGTCGAAGATACTTTCTATTTAACTGATGATGTTATTGTTACCGCAGGTGTGCGTTATGAGCGCTTGTCTTCAAGTGAAAAACCAATGCTTAACGCCGCATTTGAAGAAGAATATGGCTACAATAACCAAGAAAACCTTGACGGTTTAGACATTATTTTACCGCGTATCAATGTTGAATGGATAACAACAGAAGATTTAACTTTATCTGCAGGTGTTGGTCGCTTTCAAGGCGGTATTCCAAATGTTTGGTATAATAACCCGTTTCAAAAAGATGGTCTTACTTTAGTTGGCGCAAACAATAGTGTTATTAATGATTACTTCGGCAATAACACAGTAGACCCTAGTCTTGCTGTACCACAACCAATTGTGGATTCTTTAGAAAAAGGTGCTGGTAGTGTTGACTATACTGACCCTAACTTTAAACTACCTTCAAGCTGGCGTGCTAGGATTGCCGCTGATTACAGCTTCGATATTGCAGGGTTAGGTGACAACTTTAATTGGTCAACTGAGTTAATGTACCATGTTAAAGAAAATGAAGCTGTTTGGACGAATACAGCCATGGTTAACCCTATAACAGCTGCCGATGGTGAGCGTCTTATTTATGATAATCGTTACTCGGGTGATCTAGAAGATAACTATGATATTCAAATGACTAATGCTAAAGATGATGGCCGTTCAATCATTTTATCTACAGCATTAGCAAAACGTTGGGATAATGGTATAAGTGCAACAATCTCTTATGCTCATCAAGATGTCGAAGAAAATCATACCGGCTCAGCATCTTCTGCGGATGGTAACTATAAACATAATGTTGTAAAAAGTCGTAATCAAGATCTTGCTGCTCGTGGTAGTTATGAAGTAGAACACAGCTTAAAAATTAATTTCGGTTATGAGACTGAATTATTTGCTGGTTACAATACTAATATTAATTTATTCTTTGAACGTCGCTCTGGCCGTCCATTTAGCTGGACAATGGACACATACAGAATGAGTGATTTAGGTGATACAGATGAATTCTATTCAAGCAGCGCTTACTTAGCTTACATTCCAACAGGTGCAGACGATCCAAATGTCGCATGGGATGAGTCAGGTCTAAGTTGGGAACAACTTGAAGTATTGTTAAATCGTGCTGGTATTAGTGAACGAGGTCAAATACTCGACCGTAATTCGGGCACTCAACCTTGGGTTACCACCATGGATTTAAGTATCAAGCAGCAAATCCCTGGTTTTTCAAAAGAGCATAAAGGTGAAGTCTTCTTAATGATAGATAACTTCGCCAATCTTCTAAATGATGATTGGGGCGTTGAAAAAAATCTTAGATTTGCTAATCAAGATATTTATGACTTAAGCGGGTTAACTGATGACGGAAGGTATAAAATTGATAATATCTATAATGGCGCTGATACTCGAAACTATTCTGGAACCAACCTCAGCTCTTCAGGCTGGCAAATGAAAGTAGGTGTAAGCTACAAATTCTAAAAATCTAAATAAAACTTTGTAATAAAAGTATTATATGAAATAGTTAAAAGGCTTTGATTCATTCAAAGCCTTTTTTGTATAAATTCATCACCTCTAATCACTTTTCTATTATTCTCTATTTATATCAGTAACGTATGAATCCTTCATTTAAGACTATTCGTTTTAAAATGACCTAGATTTTTTTCAGCTGTTTTATTATCTGATGATGGTATTGATTCATTTTATTCAAATACTCATCTTGATATGCTGAGGTTAAATTTTGATACATTAATGCTTCAAAACATTGTGTGTAAACCGAAAAATTGCTGCTTAACAAAGGGAATTGTTGAGAAACAACGATTGAAAATTCACTTGCAGGCATAGTTGCTGGTTTTTCTACCCCTTTACCTTTTAACAGAGTTAACGTTTTCTGATATTGAACTAACCATTTATCTAAAGGTTTTTTCTTAGATTTTCTTATATTTACTAGCCACATCATCGAAATCATTAACACCAAAGCTCCCCCAATAATCCCTCCAACTTTCCAAACGTTAAAATGTCCGAACCATCTGGTGATTAGATCGTATTGCTTTTTAGATGAATAACCTAAAACCAAACGTGTCCATTGATAATCTAGAGCATCAAGCTGTAACCGAATGGAATTTATCCAAGCAAGATGTTTATAACGATGTAAGCTAAGCAGATCGTTATTAAATAAACTCTCTTGTTGCATCGTATTAGAAAGTCCGCTCTCAACCCTTTCTGGGTGAACTGCAGCTGTAGGGTCAACTCTTACCCAACCTTTATCATTTACCCAAATTTCTGACCATGCATGCGCATCATATTGATAAATACTCAAATGGCCACTTTGCTTATTGTATTCGCCTCCTAAATATCCGGTGACTAACCTTGCAGGCGTACCAGAAGCTCGCATCATAAAAGTGAAGGCACTAGCATAATGCACACAAAATCCTTTTTTCGAATCATAGAAAAATTGGTCTAATTCATGACCTGACAACAACGGCGGTGTTAACGTGTAATGGAAATCATCCTCTCTAATCATATCTAAAATAGCTTGTGCTCGTTGAATCTCATCCGGATATTTCAGCTTTAGTCGTCTGCCTTCTGCATGTAATTTGGGGTTATTATTCGAAGGTATATGTAAGGTTTTTTCCCTTTCATCGTAACTTAATGGTGAGTTAAGTAATGAACGGGTATAACTCGTAACTTCGTAGCTTGAAGTTTGACTTATAGGTTTGCTGCTTTTAATCGTATAATTAGGTAAGGATAAAATATTAAGTTGAGTGCTCTCTAAGTTTTTTTGATTTACTACAGCTAAAGAAAAGAGCCAACGCTGATAGCTTGGCTCTAACATCACTTGATAATGTGTTTTATCTCCAACTAACGTTGGTATATCTCTAGTAAACGAACTAGATTTTGTTTGGCGAATAAGATAACTTTTTTTACTTTGCCTCCACGTCCGACCATCAAAATCATCCATCACCATCGCACGCCAATACAATTGATTATATTGTGGTATAGCGCTTAAAAAATTTACTCTAAAGGCAAGCGCTGAAGATCTGGCTAGTTCGGCAATTCCCCCAGGAGTAACACTTTCTGATAAACCTGTTTGAGCCGATTTTGAAGAAGGCACTTCCCAGAACGGCGCTAATCGAGGGAAAAATATAAATAACACGATAGCAAGAGGAATACTTTGGAGTGCCATTTTAGTACTTTGAATAAGTGGCTTTCTCATATTTTTTCTTGGATAAAAATATGTTAACAAAATACTCAAGTTTAGAAGGAGTAAACAAAAGACGAATAAAGATATCAATAACGATTGTGAAAATATAAGTACCGAGGCAAGTATGAAAATTCCCAATAATATAATCTGATAAAAATCTTTACGCGAATTCATCTCTAAACTTTTAAGCGCATAAGCAAAACAAAGTAGATGCAACATACTAAGTAATACACCAAGTTGTTTACCCGTTATTGCTATAGCAATACATCCAGAACAAGCTATTAATAACAAAATTATTCGGTGAGGTTTCTGTGTAGGTTTAATAAAGGCTAATGTTCTCCAACATAGACATAAACCTATAATGGCTAACATCCAGCCAGTTAACTCGTTTACCAGTAACAATAAACTAAGGAGCTGACATACCAATAATGCCCAAGCATTTTGAATAGATATTTTACGCTCAAATGGTAACGCGGTACCAGAAATCATGACTGAGCCCCTTTAAAAACAGCAAGTGCTGTTAAACACTGTTTAAAGTGGCTTTCACCTTGGGCTGGATATATTTTATGTATTCCTAAATCTAAACCAAATATTTGGCCCGCATAATTGTACTCATTAACCAAAAAGCACAAATATTGTAACTGTTTTTCTAATCCATGATTTGGCATGTCTGCAATTTTTAACCAACGAATTGAACCTTCGTTTTTTTGATAGTGTTTGGTTAACAGACCTTGTCCTCTCGCAAATTGTTTCCATGCAATACGTGAAAGGGACTCTCCAAGGACATGTGATTTCAACTCAAAAAATTCATCAGTGCCTGGTTTATATTCTAAGACTGAGGTTTCTACATTCACATTATTTTTAGGTTTGCCTGTTAAACTATTTTTACTATTATTGAGAGTAATCGCTTCAGGATAAACAGTGCATTGGTGATCAAAATCGATTCGTGTCCATGTGATAAATAAACCAAAAGAATACTCACTCCACACCTTTAATCTACCAGAGTTATAAACTCCCCTATTTTCGTAATGACAAGAAACATGAATGGTTTGTTCCCCTTTTACACTTTTAGGAAGATGAGTCGTTTGTTGATCATCAAAACAAAAACTCAAATCAACACGTTTATTAGGTACGGTTAAATTTATAGGAAAGGAAATATTTTGATTGGCATATCCAGCAGCCTTATTATCAGCTGATAGGACAATACCGGATAAATTATAAAAGCTATGCATCATGGTCGTTATAAAAAGACTCGCCATTAAATAACTTAATAACATGATGACATTATTTTGATAATTTGTTGCTAAAAGAAAAAGTAAAACCACGAAAATTAGATATACATAACCAAAACGCGTGGGCATGATGAAAACATTACGATTCGACAACTTATGCATACTGGCAGGCGGAATACGACGCTTAAGCCATCGATTTAGTCGTCGTTTTATGAAACGACTGAGAATACTTTTTATCGGCATTATAAAAGTTGTCACTAACGTCTCAGCTATTTTGTTAATTGCTTACCTTTCTTCATAACTTTGCACCAAACGGATTTAATACATTTACTTGTGCAATAACTTGCTCGGATATATTTTCATCATGCTCGCCAAAGCCAGTAGATGATAATTCAAGTCGATGCTGACATACGGATCTAAATACAGTTTGAATATCTTCAGGAATGACAAAGGTGCGTTCTTCGATAAATGCCCATGCTTTAGCTGCGCTTACTAAGGCTTGCCCAGCTCTTGGTGATAAAGGTCTACCGGCAAAACCTTTACGTCTACTCACATGACTTAAGGCGATAACATACTCAATAATATTATTTGAAACCGTAATTTTTGATACGGCTAATTGCATAGCTAAGAGTTTGTCTGTATCAACGCAAGGTAATAAACTTTTATAACTAACGTGGCTACTTTCATTAGATAAAATTTGTTTTTCAGCTTCAATATTAGGAAAGCCTAAAGAGATCCGCATCATAAAACGATCAAGTTGAGATTCAGGTAATGGGTATGTTCCTGCATGCATTAAAGGGTTTTGTGTGGCAATAACAAAAAAGGGTTGTGGTAATTCGTAAGTTACCCCATCAATACTGACTTGGTTTTCTTCCATCGCTTCAAGTAAAGCACTTTGTGTTTTAGGACTGGCTCGATTAATTTCATCACTGAGTACGACTTGATTAAATATAGGGCCTTTATGAAGTTCGAATGCTCTACTTTCAGGATTGAATATAGAAATACCAATTACATCAGCAGGTAATAAATCACTGGTAAATTGTGTTCGCTGATAACTAAGTCCGAGAGATTTGGATAATACTTGTGCAAGTGTGGTTTTACCCATCCCAGGTAAATCTTCTATCAGGATATGACCTTTTGCTAATAAACATGCGAGTGCCAATCGTATTTCTTTAGGTTTACCTAAAACGACAGAGCCTACTTGATTTAAAATAGCTGAAACTAAACTTTGCATAAAAAAGTTACCGCATAATTTATAGAAATTAATGTTATTCAATAAACATAACAACAAACTACGGGTACTTCTAATAAAATTCCACATTGACTAAGGTTAATTTATCGAACTTATCATAAATAAAAAAGGACTACACAAAGTGTAGCCCTTTTAATTTAACCTTATAACTGATGTTAATTAATCAGTTATAAGAAATACTATGATTAGAATGAGAAATCTTCGCTGTCTAATGCCATCATAGAATCTACACCGCCTTCAATACAAGCAGCATGACCTTGAGCTCTTGGTAAAATACGCTGAAAATAAAACGTTGCTGTTTTAATTTTGGCTTCATAAAACGCTTTATCTTCACCACTATCTGCTAACTTACTTTGCGCTACAGAGGCCATTTTTGCCCAGAAATAACCTAAAGTAACATAACCTGCAAACATCAAATAATCTACTGATGCTCCACCAATTTCATCTGCATTTGACATTGCTTTTTTGCCAACATCACCGGTGATCACCTGCCACTGTTTAGAATATGAATTTAAAGAATTTACATATTCACTCATTGCAGGGTTATCGGCATTATCTTTACAAAACATAGCCATGTCAGTCATAAATGGTTTTAAAATTTGACCCTGACTGCCTAAAATTTTACGTGCTAATAAATCTAACGCTTGAATACCTGTGGTACCTTCATAGATACAACTAATTTTAGTATCGCGTAAAAGCTGTTCCATGCCCCATTCTTTAATAAAACCGTGCCCACCGAATACTTGTACACCATGGCTGGTACATTCAAAACCTAATTCTGTTAAGAATGCTTTTGCTATTGGTGTTAATAAGGCTAATTTATTCTCTGCATCAGCTTTGGCTTCTTCATTGTCGCTAGCATGAGTTATATCAACTAACTGTGACAAATATCCAACGAGTGCTCTACCACCCTCAGAAATAGACTTTTGAGTCAATAGCATGCGACGTACATCAGGGTGAACAATAATAGGATCTGCAGGGCCTTCTGGATTTTTAACACCACTGATAGAACGCATTTGTAAGCGGTCTTTTGCATAAGCTAGTGAACCTTGAAATGCTGCTTCAGCAGCAGCTGATCCTTCCATTGCAACACCTAAACGTGCTGCATTCATGAAAGTAAACATGCAATGTAGGCCACGATTAACTTCACCAATCAAATAACCTTTGGCGCTATCGAAATTAATAACACAAGTAGCATTGGCATTAATTCCCATTTTATGTTCGATAGAACCACAGCTAACAGCATTTCTATCTGCTATTGAACCATCTTCGCTAACATTAAATTTAGGTACGATGAAGAGTGAAATACCCTTACTGCCTTCAGGTGCACCGGGAAGTCTTGCGATAACAATATGAACAATATTGTCTGATAAATCATGTTCGCCAGCTGAGATAAATATTTTTGTACCCGAAATAGCATAACTACCATCATCGTTAAGTTCTGCTTTAGTGCGCAACATGCCTAAATCAGTACCACAATGAGGTTCAGTTAAACACATAGTTCCTGTCCATGTACCTTCAACTAATTTCGGCATAAATTGCTGTTTTTGTTCATTGGTGCCATGAGCTTCAATTGTTGCTTGCGCTCCATGACTTAGTCCTGGGTACATAGCAAAACTATGATTAGCGGATGACATCATTTCACTGATAGAAGCATTAAGAGAGTATGGTAAACCTTGCCCACCAAATTCTTCACTTTGAGATAATGTTGGCCATCCACCTTCAACATACTGATTATAGGCATCTTTAAAACCGTCTGGTGTAGTCACTACGCCATCAGTCCAAGTACAGCCCTGTTGGTCGCCTATTTGATTCAATGGTGCAATAACCTGTTCTGTAAATTTTGCAGCTTCATTGATAATGGCATCGACCATATCTTCACTAGCATCATGGTAGCCTAGCGCTTGATAGTGTTTGTCACTGTCTAATAACTCTTGCATTACAAATTTTATATCACGTATTGGGGCTTTATATTCAGGCATCTTTAATCTCCAAAAAATTCATTATTAAGCGTTAACTTTACTGCTCAACATTTTAACGTAAGTGGTCATACCACATGATATTATCGATATGTCATTAATTAGTCAAATGAATTAAATTTATCTGTCACTATTCGATATTCATATAGTAAAAACTCAAGCCTCATTAAAAATAACAAAATAAAACACGCCTCTAACTATATGTAATTCGAATAGACTGCCATTATAATTATTCATTGGTTTTATAATGTTATGGGCTTTAGCATAAATTATTGAGATAAATTAGCTTTAACATTTTCTAATATTAAAACTGATTATTATCAAACACTTCTGATTTTAAAACGTCAGAGATGCAATGCAGCCTCATATATTCTCCCCAATGTATGAGGCTACTTAACATATGTAAAGGAGCTTGTATGTCATTAACCACCCTATTAGAAAAACGCTATTCTGTTCGTGCCTATTTGGATACTCCAGTAGAGGAAGCCCTTTTAGAGGCTATTTTTGAACGAGCACAAAGCGCTCCTTCAAATTGTAATGTTCAACCTTGGCAAACATACGTTGTTTCAGGACAGAAGAAAGACTTACTAAAGGATGAGTTAATTAAAACGGTAATGACAGGCACTCCTCCTAATCCTGATTTTAATTGGTTACCTAAATATGAAGGTATCCATAGAGACCGTCAATTTGGCTCAGCTAATGCACTTTATAGTTCAATTGGTGTAAGCCGAGAAGATAAGAAAGGTCGTCAGTTAGCGATGATACGCAACTGGGAATTTTTTGATGCTCCCCATGTTGTCTTTTTCACTATGGATAAGTACCTTGATATTATGGGCGCAGTTGACTTAGGAATATACGCGCAGACGTTATCGTTGATATTGGCGGATCACGGCTTATCAAATTGTATGCAAGGCGCATTAGGACAGTTTCCAGATCCCGTCAAAAAGGCATTAAATATACCCGATCAAAGAGGTATCTTATTTGGCATGTCATTTGGTTACGCTGATGGAAGTGCACCAGTAAATAAAACACGAACTGATCGTGAAGACATTACCAATGCTGTTAGCTTTTTTAAATAACACGCCATAGGTAAGATTAAACAATGAAACTTGAACATAAGCATGTACTCATTAATGATGTAAACATTCATTATGTTGCTGCAGGTCCAACTCCAAGTGCATCCCATAGCGGTTCAACCTTTATATTTCTGCATGGTTTTCCAGAGTATTGGGCGACATGGCAGACCCAATTAGCTTATTTTTCCAAAGAAAATTATGTCATTGCGCCTGATTTACCGGGATATAATTTAAGCGACAAACCACAAGACGTTTCATTTTATCAAATATCTAATTTAATTGAATTTATCGCTAAATTCATCAAAACAGTTAGCCCTACTGAAAAAGTTCACTTGGTTGCGCATGATTGGGGGGGTGCTATAGCTTGGCCTTTAGCTGCTTTTCATCCTCAGCTCATCGAAAAATTAATCATAATCAATGCCGCACATCCGAGTACTTTTACCCGAGAAATGATTACAAACCCAATTCAACGAGATAAAAGTGCATATATACACGATTTAATTAGTAAGGATGCGGAAACGCTATTGTCACAAAACAACTATCAATATCTAAGTGAAAAAATGATGGTGAGTGACAATGAAAATGTTTTCACCGAAAATATTAAAGAAAAATACCGACAAGTTTGGCAACAGCCTGATGCTGTAAAAGGTATGTTGCAGTATTATCGTGCAATGCCTCAACTAGCATCCAAAACATCTGACAATAAAAATCAGAATATGAAGTCAGAAGGACCCGTAAAAAACACCTCGCAAATGAAAATACCTAACATTCGTATTAATGTACCCACACTCATATTATGGGGTGAAAATGATCAGGCGTTTGTAAAAGAAAATCTCAATGGTATTGAAGAATATATAGCGGATTGTTCAATAAAGCGATTCCCGGGTGCCAGTCATTGGCTTACACATGAAAAGTCACCTGAAATTAATGAGGCAATTACAGATTTTATTAATATCTGATAAAAATAAACGATAAAATAACAAATTAATAATCAATTTAATGGCGTAAATCCCTTAAAAAATAATAAATATAAGGTTCCACCAATGTCAGTGATTAATAGCCAAATCTTTGAAGTAAATAAAACAAAATTATATAGCACGCGGATTTCAACAACTCCCATCAACGACAAACTTGTTGAAGGTGAAGTTATCCTTAAAGTGGATAAATTTGCTCTAACAGCAAATAACATCAGTTATGGTGTTGCCGGTGATAGTTTAGGTTACTGGCGTTTTTTTCCTGTACAAGACGAACAATGGGGACGATTACCTGTAATGGGTTTTGCTGACGTTATTGTCTCAAATTGTGAAGGTGTAGATGTCGGTGAACGAGTATGGGGCTTTATGCCAATGGCGACACACTTTAAGATTTCGGCAGGAAAAGTAAGTCCTATCAGTTTTTCTGATGTGAGTTCGTACCGCGATGATTTATCTCCCTTCTATGCTTCTTTTGAACGTGTCAGTAAAAATCCATTTTATCAGCCTAAAAATGAAGACTTTGAAATACTGGTTAGAGGGTTGTATACAACTGCATGGCTTATCGATGATTTCATGTTTGATAATCAATATTTCGACGCGAAACAATACATTATTACCAGTGCTTCAAGTAAAACCAGTATTGCGCTTGCATTTGCGATTCAAGAAAGAGGTGAACGCCCTGCTATTGGTATTACCTCTAAAGCAAACAAAGCTTTTGTTGAATCACTACAGTGTTATCAACAAGTGATTAGTTATGATGACGTTGAAAGCCTTGATGCTAATATACCTTCAATGATTGTTGATATGGCGGGCAGTCAAACCGTTCTATCATCTATTCATCATCATTTTGGCGAACAGTTACGATATTCTTGTCGAGTAGGTTTAACTCATCACGATGATATTGTCACAGAAGAACGACTTCCAGGTGCAAAACCCGTACTTTTCTTTGCACCAACTCAATTAAAGAAACGCATAATCGAATGCGGAACCGCTGAAACAATGAAAAAAATGGGTACCTCTTTACTTAGTTATATCGAGTTTTGCCGTTCAATAATGACCATAGAACATACAGTAGATAAAACCAAAATTGACGCCATTTATCAAAATGTTTTATCAGGAAAAGCAGACGCTTCAATTGGTCTCATTATTTCATTATAAAAAAGTTCTCAATACAGAATTACGTAATCAAGATTATTCTTTATCTTGAACAGCTAAATAACCTAATACACTGGAGTTAAAATGGAAGGTCCTGAATTAGTTACATTTGTAAATACACAAGTTGTTCCTATCTGCATTTTTTTAATAATGATGGGTATGGGTCTATCACTTACTCTCAATGATTTTAAACGTGTACTTAAATACCCTAAAGCCGTTTCAGTTGGCTTATTGAATCAATTACTCTTTTTGCCCATTATCGGTTTTACATTAGCCACCATAATGCCTTTAGAGCCAGAATATGCCGTTGGCGTTATGCTATTAGTACTTTGTCCTGGTGGCACTACATCAAATATGTTTTCTCACTTAGCTAAAGGTGATGTCGCACTTTCTGTAACCATGACAGCTGTTGCTAGTCTTATTACTGTTTTTACAATTCCTGTGGTATTAAATTTTTCATTAATACATTTTATGGGTGAAGGAAACGAATTTAAATTACCTATCATTGCAACAATGCTGAGTTTAATGAAATTGACTATTTTCCCGATTGCTATAGGCATGCTGATAAAACGATTAGCACCCGATTTTGCCAGCAGTTCTCAGGCGAATGTATCTAGATTTGGTATATTGTTCCTTACTTTGTTGATTATATTTTTAACCTATATTCAGCAAGAAATTGTAGTTGATGCTTTTATAGCCGCGGGTCCTATTTCTTTAATATTGAACCTTTCAACCATGGCATTAGGGTATTATTCCAGTAAGTGGTTTAGATTAAGCCCCGCTCAAACTTCATCGGTTACCATTGAAGTAGGTTTACAAAACAGCACGTTATCGATGTTTATGGCATTAACACTTCTCGCGAATTATAAAATGTCATTCACGCCTGCAATTTATACGTTGGTTATGTTATTTACCGCAGGTATTTTAGTTCGGTTTTTACGTTCGAAGTACCACTTAAAACCTCAAAATTTTTCAAATAATTTAGATGATTCAACGGCGGCTATCGAGACTAAAACTAATTAGACTCATTAAACATAAAAGTGGCTTTAATAACGGTTAAAGCCATCTATATATAATTCAATAAGAATAAAAAGGTAAAATATTGTCATGATCACAATTCACCATTTAAATAAATCACGATCGAAACGCGTTATTTGGTTACTAGAAGAACTAGGAATGCCCTATGATATCGTTGAACACCAACGCGATCCAATAACCAATTTAGCGCCTAAAAGTTTACAACTCATTCACCCATTAGCCAAAGCGCCAGTTATTGTTGATGGAGACGTTACCTTGTGTGAATCAGGTACGGTAATGGAATATATTCTTAATCAAGCACCTTCGAATACACTAAGACCTGATGCTGACAGTAGTGAATATTATCATTATCTAGAATGGTTACACTTTGCTGAAGGCTCGTTGAGTTTACCGGTAATATCAACCTTAATAATGTCAATGGAAACGCGTGATGGCACAAAACCACTTGATGGTTACATCGCTAAAGAACTGCATCTCGATTTGTCTTATATAGAAAATACTTTAAGCGTAAGGCGTTATTTTGCTGGTGATTCTTTTAGTGCTGCTGATATTATGATGGCTGTGATACTCGAAATAGCAGAAAATCTCGGGTTGTTAGAAAACAAAACAAAAATCAAAGAATACCTTGCTGTGCTTAAACAACGAGAAGCATATAAAAAAGCGGCACAGTTCGGTTAGAAATAATTAAATTACACAACTATAGGAAAAATCATGGAATTAATCGATTTTGAATTAAATGATAAAATTGCAACTATTACCTTAAAAAATGGCAAGGTTAACGCAATTTCTCATCAAGTAATCACAGAAATAAATAGTGCTTTAGACCAAGCAGAAGCTGCCAGTGCTGCTGTGATATTAACAAGTCAACCCGGTATATTTTCAGCGGGTTATGATTTAAAAACAATGAAAGAAAGCTCAGATTCTGCTGTAGCTCTAGTCACTGCAGGTTCCACATTAACGCGTCGTATGTTGTCATTCCCTTTTCCTATTATTGGCGCATGTACCGGCCATGCTATTGCTAAAGGTGCTTTTTTACTACTAAGTTGTGATTACCGCATAGGTTGCGCAGGTGCATTTAAACTTGGACTTAATGAAGTTGCTATAGGTATGACTATGCACCAAGCAGGGCTTGAATTAGCAAGAAATCGTGTGCCAATTAATTACTTAACGCGTTCTGTGATCAACGCTGAATTATTCGACCCAGAAACAGCGGTATTAGCGGGTTTTCTTGACACAGTAGTTGAATCTGATCAATTAATGGATACAGCTAAAGCTGCAGCTACTCAATTGTTAACACTTAATATGACTGCGCACCACGGTACAAAATTAAGAGAAAGAAAAGAAATATTAAGCGCATTAGATGATGCTATTAAAGTAGATTCCACAATGACTTTAAGCTTATAGGAATAAAATCATGTCACACAAAAGTATTACCTTAGTTATTGAAAACAATATAGCGCATATTCAATTGAACCGTCCGGATGAATTCAACACGATGGATGTTGATTTCTGGCAGAATTTTCCAAACATTATCGAAGAAATCAGTAATGAATCCACTGCGCGTGTCATTGTAATATCCTCAACAGGAAAACACTTTTGTGCGGGCATGGATCTCGCTGTCTTTACCCAAGCTAATCAAAATGAAGATATTGAGCTTGGTCGAAAAAATGAAAAATTACGTCGCACCGTTTTAAAGCTGCAAGCCTGCTTTAACGCACTTGAAAAAGTACGTATGCCTGTATTAATGGCAATTCAAGGTGGTTGTATAGGCGGCGCGGTAGATATGATAAGTGCTGCTGATTGTCGTTACTGTACTGAAGATGCCTTTTTTAGTATCGAAGAAATAAACCTCGGTATGACTGCAGATTTAGGCACCCTTCAACGTTTACCTAATTTAATTTCGATTGGCTTAGTAAAAGAGCTCGCTTATACAGGTAGAAGAATGCTTGCGACTGAAGCTAAATCTGCGGGTTTGGTTAATAACGTTTATGTTGATCACGAAAGTATGATGACAGGTGTAATGTCTATTGCCAATGAAATCGCTGCTCGTTCACCATTAGCTGTTCTAGGTTGTAAGGAAATGATCAATTATTCTCGTGACCATTCAATTAGTGATAGTTTAGATTATATGGCGGTATGGCAAAGCGGTATGTTTCAACCACAAACAGACATGATGGAAACATTTACCGCTAAAGCAGAGAAACGTAAACCGAATTTTGATGATTTAAGCAAGATAGATAATTCAAGTATCTTATAAATGGATTTACCTTAACTTTAGGCCAACTATTCCTAGCAATTATAGACATTTAGGTTTTTAAATTATGATAAAAAAACTCTCTCTATTCATCCTTTTTTTAGTTTCATGTATTTACTTTAGTAGTGCATGGTACTTTTCGACCCAAATATTGATGTTACCTATTACAGAATGTAAGGTTGAGCGTTTTGTTTTTTGTGGTGAACCTAATGAACAAGGCCTTGCTTATGAAGATGTGACATTCAAAACCAGCGACGGATTAACATTACCCGCTTGGTATATGCCAGCGAGTAATAACAAGACCAATAAAGCCGTTTTACTTGTGCATGGCAGAACAGCCGACCGAACTGAAGGTATGCGTTATGCTAAAGCTATTGTTGCTGCAGGTTTCAATGTATTAGCAATAGATATGCGTCATCCTCGTCAGCATCGAGATATTATTTCTACAATGAGTTATCACGAGAAAAAAGATGTTATCGCTGCTTTAGATTATTTAACTGATGAAAAAAACATAACGTCGATAGGAGTAATGGGATTCTCCATGGGAGCGGCTACAAGTATCATTGTTATGGCAAAAGATCCTCGCATCAAAGCGGGTATATTTAGTGGAAGTTACGCAAATTCAATGGATGTATTAGCCGAACAAGCACAAGTGCTCTATGGGTTACCTCGTTATCCATTAATGCCGATGGTGGCGAAATTCTTTGCATGGCGCGGCGACTTAGACATCGATGAAATCAACCCTGATAAATACATTGCTCAGATATCTCCAAGACCTGTATACATCATGCATGGTACGGCAGATAAAACGGTAGATTTCAAACATGGACAACGTTTGTTTGAAGTCGCTAAAGAACCTAAGCAATTCTGGGAAGCTGAAAATGGTGAACATACTCGATTATGGCAACTTGACAATGAGAAAGCTGATACGAGCGTGACCGAATTTTTTGGTCGTTACCTTTAACCTTTTCCCCTTAATGAAGACTTAATCATTGCAATAAGCCTTCATTAACGTAAAACACACAACCACTAGCCTTTTAGCAATAAACTGAAAGTCTATAATTTCAAATAACTAATTATTAGGCACATAAAACTTACATGTCAAAACCTGTTATTAATTTCGTTCATGCAAATGGCTTTCCTGCGGGAAGTTACCGTACTTTTCTGTCATTATTTTCTAACGATTATTCCACCATTGCACTCGAACAATATGGTCATGATCACAATTATCCTATTCATAACAATTGGCAGTTTTTAGTTAATGAACTTGTCAATTTTGTCAAAAAAAAAGATCAAAAAGTAATATGCGTCGGTCATTCTTTCGGTGGTGTTATTACTTTTATGGCGGCTTGCCAACACCCTGAACTTTTCCGTGGCGTCGTGATGTTAGATCCTCCTGTATTTTCAGGGCCATTAGCTTGGTTTGCGAGTATTGCAAAAAAAACGCCATTGATTGATAAGGTTTCACCTGCAGGAAGAGCAAAGAACAGGCAAAAATATTGGACCTCAGAGACAAAATTATTTAATAATTTTGCGAATAAAAAATTATTTCAAAATTTTGATCCTCGATGCTTGCAAGATTACGTAGACAGCGCAGTGATGTTAAAGAATAAAAGATTTGAGTTAAAGTTCTCACCTGATGTTGAAGCAGATATTTTTAGGCATATTCCTTGTAATTTAAAAACGTATAAAAATAAGCTTAAAGTGCCTTCTGCATTGATTTATGGAGAAAAAACAGACATATTGCCAGTAAAGTATTTTAATCGATTTGCTAAAATGAATTATATACCACTTACTATGATAGACAACGGTGGTCATATGTTTCCGTTCGAACAACCAGATAAAACCGCTGATATAATAACTGAGATAATAAAAGATTGGTAAGCGAGTTTTTAAAGCTAGGTTGCTATAATGTCCTAGACTAGAAGAAGAAGCAGCGTTGGAAACGATTGGAAATGCAAACGAATAAACAATTAGAAAATATGTTCAAGAATAGCTGGACTTT
>CAJWBY010000029.1 GCA_913020705.1 uncultured Colwellia sp. | reverse complement strand
TGATTAGCGCAGCTTGGTAGCGCACTTGGTTTGGGTCCAAGGGGTCGCAAGTTCGAATCTTGCATCACCGACCACTTCTTAATTAACACTTCTCCTAATTTAAAATCTTTGTTTAATTTCTTAAAAATATAATATCACTAAAATTTTTTACTCATAAAATTTAATCAACTCTTTTAGCGCGCACTCATTTTGTTTCAAAATTCTATTTTTGTCTTGTTTTAGCACTATTTTTTAAAATAAGTCAAAAATAACCCTGTTAAGGGGTCGACTCTTATATAAAGCATCGCTATAATTTCGCGTCATTATTTTAAAATCTAGGTTTTATCAAGCTTATTCAAATTGATATTTACATGGGTTTTTCGGGCTTCTGTAGCATTGGTTATAGAGCTACAAACGTCACACTCTTTGGCTAATTTAAGCTGTGAAGTAGTTGTGTTATTGAAAGCGTTAATAAAACGCTAAGTTTTGAGGTATTAAAATGCAAGTTTCAGTAGAGACTACACAAGGTTTGGAACGTAAGTTAACTATATCTGTTCCTGCAGAATCAGTAGATGTAGAAGTTAAAAACCGTCTTCGTCACATATCAAAAACCCAACGAATTAATGGTTTCCGTCCAGGTAAAGTTCCTGCGTCAGTTATCCAAAAGCGTTACGGTCAATCAGTTCGTCAAGAAGTTGCTGGTGAATTAATGCAACGTAACTTTGTTGATGCAATTGTTGCAGAAAAAATGAATCCAGCTGGTCGTCCTAGTTTTATTGCTAAAAGTAATGAAGACGGCAAAGCGTTAGAATTCGAAGCGACTTTTGAAATTTATCCTGAAGTTTCTTTAACAGGCTTGGAGTCTATTGCTGTTGAACGTCCTAACGTTGAAGTTACAGATGCTGATTTAAATGAAATGTTTACTACATTACAGAATCAACATAAAACGTGGAAAGAAAACAAACGTAAAACTAAATCAGGTGACAAGCTTACTTTAGATTTTACTGGCCGTGTTGACGGTGAGATTTTCGAAGGCGGAGAAGCAAAAGATTTTGAACTTGAATTAGGCGCTGGTCGCATGATTCCAGGTTTTGAAAAAGAAATCACAGGTATGAAAGTAGGCGAAGAAAAAACGATTAACGTTACTTTCCCTGAAGATTACCATGCTGAAAACCTTAAAGGTAAAGAAGCTGAATTTGACATCGTTATTCATAAGACTGAAGGTCCAGTATTACCTACAGTTGATGAAGACTTTGCCAAATTATTTGGTGTTGAAGAAGGTGGCGTTGAAGCTTTACGCACTGAAGTAAGCACTAATATGACACGCGAATTAACGCAAGCTGTTAAAGCTAAAGTTAAAGATCAAGTTATCGAAGGTCTTTTAGAAGCTAACGATGTTGAAATTCCTAAAGCGTTAATCGCTCAAGAAATTGATGTTTTACGTAAGCAAGCAATGCAACGTTTCGCTGGTCAGATGGACCCTAACAACATGCCAGAGCTTCCAGCTGATATGTTTGAAGAACAAGCTAAACGTCGTGTTAAAGTTGGCTTGTTACTAGGTGAAGTGATCAAAATTAATGAATTAAAAGTTGACGAAAATAAAGTTAACGAATTAATTGCATCTGCTGCATCTGCTTACGAAGATCCAAAAGAAGTTATTGAGTACTACGCAACAAACAAAGAGCTTAATCAACAAATGCAAAATGTTGCATTAGAAGAGCAAGCTGTTGAGTTGTTACTTGAAAGCGCAAAAGTTAAAAGTAAGAAAGCTAGCTTTAAAGACATAATGAACCCAGAAGGTAAATAACCACCATTTGTTTAAATTTGCATCAGCTTTTTGAAACAAATTTAAAATGGTAGACCTTTTAGATTGACTTTATGTCAAGCAATCGCTTAAATGGCTGGTATGGGGACATACGAGCCATTTTTTATATAGAAAGGAAATATATTTGTTTACTTCTCACAATAATTCTCAAAATATCACAAGTACTACAGAAAGTGCTTTAGTACCTATGGTTATCGAACAAACACCTAAGGGTGAACGTTCATTCGATATTTATTCAAGACTTTTAAAAGAGCGTGTTATTTTCTTATGTGGTCAAGTTGAAGATCACATGGCGAATTTAATCGTTGCTCAGTTATTATTTCTTGAGTCTGAAAGCCCAGATAAAGATATTTATTTATATATCAATTCACCAGGCGGCTCTGTAACTGCTGGTATGGCTATTTACGATACAATGAAGTTCATCAAGCCGAATATAAGTACCGTATGTATTGGTCAAGCGGCAAGCATGGGTGCCTTCTTATTGTCAGGTGGTGAAAAAGGCAAACGTTACTGTTTACCTAATGCACGTGTGATGATTCATCAACCTCTTGGTGGTTTCCAAGGTCAGGCATCTGATTTCGAAATTCATGCGAAAGAAATTCTTTATATAAAAGAAAAACTAAACCGTTTAATGGCAGAGCATACAGGTCAGCCGTTAGAGAAAGTTTCACAAGACACTGATAGAGATAATTTCTTAAGTGCTGAAAGTGCGGTTGAATATGGATTAGTTGACTCCATATTAGAAGAAAGGCTAGATAAATAATGTCACATTATTGTGAGTAACATTGTGATCTACGTAATTTATGAAATACTTAACAGTATCTGTTTAGAAACTAAAAGAATTAGAGGTTCCGTATGACCGATATTAAAAATGGTGACGGTGATAACGGCAAGCTTTTGTATTGTTCGTTTTGTGGCAAGAGTCAGCATGAAGTTCGCAAGCTTATAGCTGGTCCATCAGTATTTGTTTGTGATGAATGTGTTGAACTGTGTAACGATATTATTCGTGAAGAAATAAAAGAAATTTCCCCGAAAGAAGAAAAAGAAAGTTTACCAACACCTATTGAGATCCGTGAAAGCTTAGATGACTATGTTATTGGCCAAGATCACGCGAAAAAAGTATTAGCTGTAGCGGTTTATAATCACTATAAACGTTTACGAAATGGTGACTCTCATAACGGTATTGAGTTAAGTAAAAGTAATATATTACTTATCGGTCCAACAGGTAGCGGTAAAACACTACTTGCTGAAACATTAGCGCGTTTATTAGATGTGCCGTTTACTATGGCAGATGCAACTACATTAACTGAAGCCGGTTATGTGGGTGAAGATGTTGAAAACATCATTCAAAAGCTTTTACAAAAATGTGATTACGATGTTGAAAAAGCACAGCGCGGTATCGTTTACATTGATGAAATTGATAAAATTTCACGTAAATCTGATAATCCATCAATAACACGTGATGTATCAGGTGAAGGTGTTCAACAAGCTTTATTGAAGCTTATTGAAGGTACTATAGCTTCTGTACCACCACAAGGTGGACGTAAACACCCTCAGCAGGAATTTTTGCAGGTTGATACCTCAAAAATCCTATTTATTTGTGGCGGCGCATTTGCTGGTTTAGATAAAGTTGTTGAACAGCGTTCGCACACAGGTGCAGGCATAGGTTTCGGTGCGGTCGTGCGTGGTAAAGACAGCGAGAAATCACTCACTCAACATTTACAAGATGTAGAGCCTGAAGATCTTATAAAATATGGTTTAATTCCTGAATTTATTGGTCGTTTACCAGTTGTAGCAACATTGACAGAACTTGATGAAGACGCATTAATTCAAATATTACAAGAGCCTAAAAATGCATTAACTAAGCAGTTTGGCGCTTTATTTGATATGGAAAACGTTGAGTTAGAGTTCAGAAAAGATGCACTTATTGCTATTGCCCATAAAGCAATGGTGCGTAAAACTGGTGCACGTGGTTTACGTTCAATTGTTGAAAGTGTATTACTTGAAACAATGTACGAGCTGCCATCAATGGATAACGCGATAAAAGTTGTTGTTGATGAAACAGTAATAAAAGGTGAATCTAAACCTATTATTATTTATGAAACACCTCAGGAAAAAGTAGCGAGCGAATAATAATTCTATCACTACTTTTAGATATATTGATAAAAAGAGTTATATGACAATGATCATTTAACTCTTTTTTTTTATCTATCCGTTGAAAGCTTTACTAAAATCCCCATATACTTTTTAACTGCAATTTTTTCCTTACTGATTTTCGAGAGAGTAACCTATGACCGAAGAGTTATCTGGTATCAATGAAATTCCCGTTTTAGCCCTACGTGACGTTGTTGTTTATCCCCAAATGGTGATCCCATTATTTGTTGGCCGCGAAAAATCTATACGCTGCTTAGATATTGCGATGGAAGCTGACAAGCAAGTTTTTCTTGTTGCGCAAAAAGATGCTGTCGTTGACGACCCTACATCTGATGATGTTTATAGCGCGGGTACCATTGCCACGATTTTGCAAATGTTAAAATTACCTGACGGCACAGTAAAAGTCTTAGTTGAAGGTGCACGTCGAGCACGCATAACTGATTTTGTTGAAACACAAGAATATTTTACTGCCAATGTCGATTTTCTTGATGTAGAAACAGTCAATGAAGACGATTGTGAAGTATTAGTTCGATCTGCTATTTCTCAGTTTGAAGGTTACGTTAAGCTTAATAAAAAAATTCCACCAGAAGTACTCACTTCTGTTTCAGGTATCGATGATGCCGAACAGTTAGCTGATACCATGGCAGCACACATGCCATTAAAATTAGCAGAAAAGCAAAAAGTATTAGAAATTGAAAATGTTGCTCAGCGTTTAGAGTACTTAATGGCGTTAATGGAAGGCGAAATCGACTTGTTACAAGTTGAGAAGAAAATTCGCACACGTGTTAAAAAACAAATGGAGAAAAGTCAGCGCGAATATTATTTGAATGAGCAAATGAAAGCGATTCAAAAAGAATTAGGTGATGACGAAGAAGGTTCAAACGAAGTTGAGCAAATTGAAAAGCAAATTGAAGAAGCTCAAATGCCAGAAGAAGCTAAAGAAAAAACTTTAGCCGAAGTTCGCAAATTAAAAATGATGTCACCGATGTCAGCAGAAGCAACAGTGGTTCGTTCATATATCGATTGGATGATCAGTGTTCCTTGGAAAAAACGTAGCAAATTAAAACGTAACTTGAAATTAGCCCAAGATACTTTAGATAAAGATCATTATGGTTTAGATAAAGTCAAAGAACGCATTTTAGAGTACCTAGCCGTTCAACAACGTGTTACTCAGTTGAAAGGGCCTATTTTATGTCTAGTTGGCCCTCCTGGTGTTGGTAAGACATCTTTAGGACAATCGATTGCTAAGTCAACGGGTCGTAAATATGTGCGTATGGCATTAGGTGGAGTTCGTGATGAAGCTGAGATACGTGGCCATCGTCGTACTTACATTGGTTCATTACCTGGTAAGTTAATTCAAAAAATTGCCAAAGCGGGCGTTAAAAACCCACTATTTTTGTTAGATGAAATAGATAAAATGGCGTCTGATATGCGTGGCGATCCGGCTTCTGCTTTATTAGAAGTACTAGACCCAGAGCAAAATACCAGTTTTAACGACCATTACCTTGAAGTTGATTACGATTTATCAGACGTAATGTTCGTTGCTACTTCTAATAGTATGGATATACCAGGACCATTACTTGATCGTATGGAAGTTATTCGTTTATCGGGTTACACCGAAGACGAAAAACTTAATATTGCTAAAGATCATTTAGTCGATAAACAAATTAACCGTAATGGATTAAAAGAAAAAGAAATCTCAATTGAAGATAGCGCAATAATGGGCATTATTCGTTATTACACTCGTGAAGCGGGTGTTCGTGGTCTAGAACGTGAAATTTCAAAATTATGTCGTAAAGCGGTAAAAGCTATTTTATTAGAAAAATCATTGAAAAAAGTAACGATCAATCAAGATAACTTATCAGAGTTTCTTGGTGTACAACGATTCGATTACGGAAAAGCGGACAGCGAAAATAGAATTGGTCAAGTAACTGGTTTAGCGTGGACCTCAGTAGGTGGTGAGTTATTGACCATAGAAACTGCTTCTGTGCCGGGTAAAGGTAAGCTGGCTTATACCGGCTCATTAGGTGACGTAATGCAGGAATCTATTCAAGCAGCTATGACGGTTGTGCGAAGTAGAGCTGACAAATTCCGTATTAACAAAGATTTTCATGAAAAACGTGATATTCATGTTCACGTACCTGAAGGAGCTACTCCTAAAGATGGGCCAAGTGCCGGTGTTGGAATGTGTACAGCATTAGTTTCTAGCTTAACGGGTAATCCGGTAAAAGCAGATGTGGCTATGACAGGCGAAATTACATTGAGAGGTGAAGTATTGCCGATTGGTGGCTTGAAAGAAAAGTTATTGGCTGCACATCGTGGTGGTATTAAAACAGTAATCATTCCAAAAGATAATGAACGCGATTTGGAAGAAATTCCTGAAAATGTTAAAGGTGACCTTGCTATTCATCCCGTGAAATGGATAGAAGAAGTGTTGGATATTGCACTAGAGCACCCAGTAGAAAAGTTCAAATTAGCTGACTAAGTTGAGAAAAACTGGTGTTTTTTTAGCAAATAAATGAAAAAACTGCAAAAAAATACCAAAAAACAGTAATTAGTGCTTTTCAAACGCTGAAACTGTGGTAAGTTAATGACGCTGATAACGCTAGACCCCAATGTATACATAGGGTTTAGCGAAAATAAAAATAAATAATAAATTTTATTTTCTTAAACACAGTGCTTGATGTTCAAAAAGAAGCCCACAATAAAAGCTTCCGCAGGACGCTAAAACAAATGATGGCACTGAATAATAACAATTGAAGGGGAATACTTGTGAACAAATCTCAACTAATCGAAAAAATCGCTGCTGGTGCAGATATCTCTAAAGCTGCTGCTGGCCGTGCATTGGATTCATTTATTGATGCTGTTACAGAAGAGTTAAAAAGTGGTGAGCAAGTAGCTCTAGTTGGTTTCGGTACTTTCTCAGTACGTGACCGTGCAGCACGCACTGGTCGTAACCCACAAACGGGTGCAACTATCCAAATCGCTGCAGCTAAAATCCCAGCATTTAAAGCTGGTAAAGCATTAAAAGATTCAGTTAATCCGTAAGGATAACGTGAAAATATAATTATCTAATTACTTTAATAGATAAATCAAAAAAACCTTCTTAATCGAAGGTTTTTTTATTTCAAATCTTCCATATATGGTTCCATCAAAAGTCACTCATATCCCGTTTTTTCAGTATAAACTAGATTCTTTGTTGAATGCACCTCATTAAGTTATTGCTCATTTGAACTGGTTAAAATACTTTATAGTCTCTTTGCTCTGAAATACTCTTCCTTCGCATAACAAGATCACAAACTTAATAAAAATGGTATTAAACATAATTTATTCACATTTTAAATATCGCGCCGGTTCAAAGTTGAAAGGCTTTAATTGACTATTTCTAATCGTACGTATCTTTGTGACTATTCATAATCCATCAAATGACCGAAAACACTATTATTTAGCCCGCTTTTTCATATATATAACAATAAACATAATTTAATCTTCGTCTGCTACTTCAAGGTCAGTGATGCTTCTGATAGAATCCTGAACAAAGATATATCTGTCGTAATTAATAGAGATAAAGATGTTAGAAAATATTCGAGAAGGTTCACAAGGATGGGTTGCAAAATCTATACTAGGTTTAGTTATTTTAACTTTTGCTTTAGCGGGAATTGGTAGCTATACCAATTCAGTAGACTCATCTGTTGCTGACGTTAATGGTGAAAAAATTTCACAAGATGCTTTTAATAAAGCATACCAGGCACAACGTAACCGTATGGCACAACAATTTGGTGATATGTTTGAAACATTGTCAGCAGATGCTAATTATATGGCAAATTTCCGTAACGGCGTATTAGATAACCTAATCAATGAAAAACTGATTGATCAAAGTACAGTTAATATGTCAATTCGTGTATCTGACGATCGTATTAAAACGACTATCCGTGAAATGACTGAATTCCAAGTTGATGGCGTTTTTGATAATAATCGTTATTTGGCACTCATTAATCAAGCTGGTTTTTATCAATCATCAGATTTTCGTGATTATTTACGTGTGGAAATGACCCGACGTCAATTAACACAAGCAGTATTAGCAAGTGAATTTAATTTGCCGTATCAAGAAAAGTTGATGAATGCCTTACAAGATCAAAAACGTAATGTTCGCTTTGCAACGATTAAGGCAGAACAATTCAAGGCAGGTATTGAATTAACTGATGATGAAATAAATCAGTATTACCTAGCAAATCAGTCTCGTTTTGAAAACCAAGAAAAAGTTAAACTTAATTATATTTCACTTGATGTTAGCGACATAGCCAAAACAATTGAAGTTACTGAAGCTGACGTTAAAGCTTATTATGACGAGAATATGGCAAGTTTCCGTAAAGACGAACAACGCCGTGTTGCTCATATATTAATTGAATTTAATGATGATGAAGCTGCAGCAAAATCAAAAGTTGAAGCTTTATTAGTGCGTATTAATGCCGGTGAAGATTTCGCTACTTTAGCTAAAGAAAGTTCAGAAGATACTTTCAGTGGTGAAAATGGCGGCGATTTAGATTGGATTGAACGTGGTGCTATGGGTGATGCATTTGACGAAGGCGCTTTTGCTTTAACAGAAGTTAACAGTGTAAGTGGCGTAGTTCAAAGTGATTTTGGTTTTCATCTGATTAAATTAACTGATTTAAAAGCAGAGCAAGTACAAGCTTTTGATGATGTAAAAGATGAACTTCAGGCAAAAGTAAGTAATGAAAAAGCTCAAGATAAGTTTTTTGAATTACAACAGGAGATGGCACGTTTAAGTTTCGAATCTCCTGATAGTTTAGACGAAGCCGCTGACTCTATTGATGCAAAAGTTGTTACAACAGATTGGTTAAGTAAATTTGGTAATGTTGCACCATTTAATAACGCTAAAGCAATTGAAGCAGCTTTCTCTGATTTAGTATTAGAGGAAAACCTAAACTCAGATATTATCGAAATAAGCGATACTTTATCGATTGTTATTCGTTTAGAAGAATACCAAGCCGCAGAAGTTAAGCCGCTTACTGAAGTTTCAGCACAAATTAGTGAGACTTTAATTGCTCAGAAATCTACAGAAAAAGCACAAACGACAGCAGATTCTTTACTTGTTTCATTTAAAGCAGGTAATGATATCGTTGATGAATTGACAGCAATTAATGCTGTGTTTGTTGAAAAAACTGATGTTGCTCGTTCTGGTAGTGATCTTGATGCTAGTTTAAGTCGTGAAGCATTTAAATTACCTCATCCAACTGAAGGTATGATCTCAGCAACAACGGTTACATTAAATAATGGCGATTTAGCCTTACTTGAAGTTCAATCTGTTATTGCTAGTGATGTTGAAAAAGATGTTGATCCTCGTATGGCTCAACAACAAACTCAACAACTTGCGCAATCAGCTTACCAAAGTTTTGTTGAAGCGCTGAAAGTTGACGCTGAAATTACTCGTACAGCAGTAGCTGCACCTGTTTCTCAGTATTAAACCGTTTGGTTAGATAATATATAATAATAGTTGTTCAACTCCATGTGTTGAACTACCATTAAAAAATAAAAGGCTGCAAATTAATTTGCAGCCTTTTTGTTTTAACCTCCAAATAAGATAGATCTATGCATTCATCGTTACTTAGCCAATATTTGGTTGATCTAAAAACACATAATCACTCATTACCTATATTAGATCTTGCTTGTGGGGGAGGGAGAAATGGTTTGTTTTGTCTTGAGAAAAATTTCCCCGTTGTTTTTTCTGATGTTCGAACGCAGGCATTAGATGATGTTAAGCAAACGATGAATAATGATCCTGATAAATACTCATCAACATTAGCTAAATTTTGGGAAGTTGATTTTGAGACCAATAATGCTAATCGGCTCGCTGAAAACACTTACAGTACAGTAATGGTTTTTCGTTACCTTCATCGTCCGCTTATTGATAAAATTAAAGCTGCAGTTGCACCCAATGGTTTAGTGATTTATGAAACCTTTACGGTTGCGCAAACTGAACTAGGCAGACCTAAAAACCCAGACTTTTTATTAAAAGTAGGAGAGTTAGCTGAATACTTTTCTGATTGGCAAGTGTTACATTATTTTGAAGGGACAAAAGTTTCTGATACCGGAAGTAACAAACAAGCGGTAGCGCAAATTGTTGCTAGAAAGCCTTTATGAAAAATGCTATTTAAGGACTGAAAGAGTACAAAATTAGCGTATTTAAGCTTATAGGTAGGTACAATGTTTATTTTATTCGTTTATAAACATCATTATGTATATTGATCCTAAATGGCGCGTTTTAACGGTTGGCGATGGAGACCTATCTTTTTCGGCATCTTTATTGAAAAATTATCAGCCTCAACAATTAACGGCAACCATCTATGACAGTAAAGGTTCTTTAGATGAAAAGTATGGAGATGAATATTATTGTCAACTCCAACAAGAGAATTGCCAAGTAATTACAGACTTTGATGTCACAGCTAAAAACACATGGGGCGAACTTAATAATAAATCATTTGATATTGTTATTTTTCAATTTCCATTGTTACCGGCATTTCCTTCCCAACAAGATTTCCAAATGCAGTGCGCAAACTTCAGTGTTAACACCCTAAATCGAGCGTTGCTCAGGAAATATCTACAGAACTGTTTCGAGTACTTTCTTGATGATAATGGTGCTAAGTTAGCGCTAATCACTTCAAAAAATGTGAAACCTTATCTTGAATGGGATATTGAAAGATCCTTAATACTTAACACTACGATTAATTATATCGGTAGGTTTTATTTTGATATCGCTAAATTTCCTGATTATAAAGTTCGGAATGTAAACAGAGATAAACATGTCAAATCAACACAAGGTACTACCTATATATACAGTAATGATTCTCTAGAAAACTGTAAAACTATTTTTGATAATGCGAGCGATGATTATATTACCTATAATCGTCCAAGCAGAGTGCCTGAACACAAAACATGTCAAGCTTGTAAGACTGGAGCGTTTGCAAGCGAACGAGACAAACAGATGCATTTAGGGACAAAGAAGCATCGTCAGATGTTTGAGTATGAAGCGCAATGGTCATTATTTTTGCAACAAGAAGAATTTAATAAATAGGATTCAATTGGACGAATGAATATGCACAAGAAAAAAGTACTAATTCCATTGCCTCGTTATGGTTGTGATCCCTCTGAAGTTGCTATTCCTTGGTTATTACTAAATCAAAAAAAGTTTGAAATAACGTTCATTACTCCTGATGGCAAAATAGCCATTACCGATGACATAATGTTAACCGGAAAAAGCTTGGGTTTACTCAAACCTATTTTACAAGCTCGTCATGATGCTGTTGTCGCTTATCGTCAAATGGAAAAATCTCCAGCGTTTAATAACCCTTTGAAATACATAGATGTTAGCGCGGATGATTTTGATGGTTTGCTATTACCGGGTGGTCATGACAAGGGCGTTAAAGAATATTTAGAATCGAAAATATTACAAAAGCTGGTGGTTGACTTTTTTAATGAAAATAAACCTGTAGCAGCTGTGTGTCATGGTGTATTAATTCCTGCTAGGAGTATTGATACGAAAACCAATAAATCCGTTATCCATCATTATAAATGTACAGGGTTACTGAAACGTCAGGAGCTTACGGCTTATCATTTAACGAGACTTTGGCTCGGGGATTATTATTTAACTTATCCACAAACGACAACGGAAGATGAATTAACTTCAGCACTTGCTTGTAAAACGCAGTTTATTGAAGGAAATTTTCCGTTACTACGAGATGATTTACATAATTTATCCCGTGGTCATGTTGTTCGTGACAGGAATTATTTATCAGCACGCTGGCCAGGAGATATTTATAGGTTCAGTTTGGAGTTTATTGATATGCTGACAGATTAACTGACTCGTTAATCTGTCATTCAAACGATTTTTTATCTTATTTAGGTGAGTCAGAATAAGGGTTAGAAGAACCACCAGAAGGTTTTGGTGTTGCTGGTTTTTCTGTACGACGGGCAAAACCACGTTCATTATTTTCTTTGTAACCACCATTTCGACTATTACTTCTGGTACCTCTACCATGCGATGAAGTTTTATTATCCGAAGAGTTTGATGATCTTATTGTCGGGGTAGGTGCTTGGCCTAAAATTAATACCGCTGGGTCTCTAGGTTTTTGATGCGCAGGAATAACTCGCAGACGTGGCGGTATTTCATATTGAACATCATCAGCTTTAGGTAGGTTTTTAAATTCGTATAGATAAAAGCGTTCTAACTTTTCACGAGCCCATTCCGTTTTACGTAAAAATTTTAAGCTAGAAGCAACACTCGGTTTATTTTTAAAACAATTGATACTGGTATATTCCGCTAATATTTCAAAACCATACTGCTCTAACAATTCATCTAAGAGCGTATCTAATTTTAACCCATGTAGGGGATTGTTGAGTTGTTCGTTTTCTAGCGTCATGAGATTCTTTTATTACTAAACAGTTATAAGGATATTATATACGTATATTCTATGAATGTACGTAACACTTAGCTTTATTGTGTTTTGTTTCTATAACGCTCCTTTGCTTTTCGTCCTTTTTTATAAAGTGCTGGTCTTAGAAAACGCCTTAGTGCTGGAAATAAATAAGAAACGGTAGTTAACCACCCACTTGATTTAGGTAATGAAATTTCAACAACTTCTCCTTTAGCCACACTTATTATTGCATCAGTCACCTGTTTAGGGCTGCTCATAGGCTGAGAGAATACAATGTCTTCTACTTCATCTATTTCAGACATAATAAAACCAGTATTAATAGGGCCAGGAGAAACTAAACCGACACTTATTCCAGAACCTAGCAATTCATCAGAGAGAGCGTAAGTAAAAGCACGCAAGCCTGATTTAGTCGCTGAATATGTCGCAGCGCCCTGTAATGGTGTTCGACCCGCTAAAGAGCCTACGTTTACGATTCCACCAAAACCACCTTTCGCAATGCTGCTACGAATATACGGTAAAATCAAAGCGGTTAATTCGATGGGAGCACGTAAATTGACATCAACCATTTTGGCTAATGCTTCAGGTGAGTTATTCTCTACTTCTCCGCGTTTATGGTAACCCGCATTATTAATAAGGTAATGTATGTCACCAAATTTTTCTTGGGCACTAATAAGCATCTTTTGACAGTCAGTAGCATTAGACACGTCCATTGCAATGGTTAACACATCAGTTGGAGCTGAAAGTTCTTTACTAATCTCGTCGAGTGCTTGTTGTCCTCTTGCCAATAATACAAGTTTAGCGTTCATCTTCGCAAATGCTCTAGCGGTTTCTGCACCTACTCCTGCTGATGCTCCTGTGATGATGACTGTTTTTCCGTGAAAATATTGTGTCATTTTATAGACTCCCGTTCATTAGATTTTATTATTTTTATTTACATCTCTTGTCTACAAGGTTATTTTATTCTGGTCGAACCAGAGGTAAGTATGCCAGAAAAAACTGTATTATTAACTATTGAAAATAACATTGCTTATGTTGCACTTAACCGTTCAGAAAAACATAACGCTATTAATATGAACATGTTTCATCAACTTGACAATGTAATTAAACAATTACAAAAAGATAAAACACTCCGTGCTGTAATAGTGCATGGTGAAGGTGTTGATTTTTGTAGTGGTTTAGATGTTAAATCAGTGATGAAAGCCCCTTTAAATATGTTAAAGCTACTTTTTAAGTGGCTTCCTGGCCAATCTAACTTAGCACAACGTGTTTCAACCGGATGGCGTAAAGTTCCTGCGCCTGTGATCATGGTTTTACATGGAAGAGTGTGGGGTGGTGGTTTACAGATAGCCTTAGGTGGCGATTTTAGATTTGTGGAACCAACAGCTACTTTATCTATTCTTGAAGCAAGGTGGGGATTAATCCCTGACATGGGCGGAACTTTGGCATTAAAAGAACATTTACCTGCTGATCAAGCCAAGTTACTCGCGATGACGGGAAAAGAGATTACCGCGGAACAAGCACTTGAATATAACATGGTCACCGAAATTTTTTCTGATCCCATGGATTCTGCAAAGGCGTTAGCAGAATCACTTTGCCAACAATCACCTGATGCTGTTGCTGGTGTGAAAAGGCTATACAACAAGGTGTGGTGGCGCAATGACCGTTATACTTTAGCTCGTGAAACTCTTTATCAATTAAAAGTTATTTTGAGTAAAAATCAAAAGATCAAAAGCTATAATCAAACACATGAAAAAGACCAAACTAAAACGTTTAAAAATAGACGTTCTTGGTAGGGCGCATAGTACTGTTCAGTATCCGGTCTTATTGCGTTTCAAAAACTAAATTCCCGCCTTTGAATGTTAGCGGGTATATATAATATAAACATATTAGGAAAAGTATGTATCCCATTGAATATATAGAGCCAGTCTTTCGTCCCCCAAGCGAGTGGAAAAGTTTAATTTTACAAGTGACAAACGGCTGCTCTTGGAATAATTGCAGTTTTTGCGATATGTATACCGCTGAAAATAAAAAATTCAAACCTAAGGAAGTGGAGTTAATAGAGCAAGAGCTTATTAAAATAGCGCAATCAGGTTTACCCGTTGGCCGAGTCTTTTTAGCCGATGGTGATGCGGTGATGTTACCGTTTAAACGCCTAAAAGAAATTCTAGAATTAATAAGAAAGTATTTACCACAAGTGACACGTGTCTCAAGCTATTGTTTACCGAGAAACTTAACCAATAAAACCGTTGAACAACTGACTGAATTGAGGGCACTAGGTTTATCGCTGCTTTATGTTGGCTGTGAAAGCGGTGATGATGAAGTGTTAAGGTTGATTGAAAAAGGTGAAACGTATCAAAGCTCTTTAGTAGCACTGAATAAAATTAAACAAGCGGGAATGAAAAGCTCTGTGATGATATTAAACGGTTTAGGTGGTCCTGAATTGTCAGAGCAGCATGCGGTAAACTCTGCAAAATTAATGAATGAGGCACAGCCAGATTACTTATCTACATTAGTGGTAAGTTTTCCTTTAGGTGAAGAACGTTTTGCTAAAAACTTTCCTGAACAGCAACCTTTTCGTTTGTTAAATCAGCAAGAACTGTTTAGAGAAATGAAAATTTTATTGTCAGCACTTGAATTAGATAAAACTATTTTTAGATCAGATCATGCTTCAAATTATCTAGTCCTAAAAGGTGTACTAGGTAAGGATAAAGACAAATTAGTGAACACAGTACAAATGGCTATCGATCAATCTAAAAGTATCCCTATTCGCCAAGAATGGCAAAGAGGGTTATAAAATTAAAGATAGAGCATATTACTCGTGGATATTTTAACCTCTAACTTAAAGCAGACAAAATTTGGCTTTGAAATTAGAGGTTATCGTCTTATTTTATAAGCTTACTTTATCGTTTTACTACCCACTCACAAAAGGCAAACTTAAGTAAAATTGAATAATTACTGCATTGGTTATATCAATAAAGAAAGCACCCACTAACGGAACGACCAAAAAGGCTTGCGGAGAAGGTCCGTGGCGAGCAACAAGAGATTCCATATTGGCAACTGCTGTTGGTGTCGCGCCCAAGCCAAAGCCACAATGTCCTCCTGCCATTATCGCAGCATTATAGTTCTTTCCCATAACTCTAAATGTGACGAAGTAGGCAAACACCATTAATAACGTCGCTTGTAATAAAATAAGAAACAACATCGTGCCTGCTAAATTTGCAAGCTCCCAAATTTTGAGTGACATTAACGCCATCGTTAAGAAAATTGACAGAGCCATCGTTCCCCATAAATCTATACACGCTTTACTTATTCGATATCGTTTTGAGAACTCGGTTAAGTTTGTTACAACCACGCCAAACAAAAGAGGAATTAAGAATGCAGGTAGAACAATGCCTCCATTTTTTAATTCCATATAAACTATTTTACCTAACACCATACAAAGTAGAATAAAAAACAATGTTTCCATCATTCTTCTAGGCGTAACTAAATCGTACTCTTCAGGATCAAAGGTAATAGCTTCTTTATCCCCACCTTTTAAGTGAGTGTCTATATCGTTGGACGTTAAATTATAACGGCTGATAAGCCTTCTACTAACAGGTCCGCCAACCAACCCTCCTAATATGAGTCCTAGGGTTGCAGAAGCCATAGCTAATTCAAACGTACTTGAAGGCATGTTGTATTCTGTTATAAATAAGTCTGCATAAGTAGCACCATTACCATGTCCTCCTGACAAGGTAACAGAACCACCAATAAGTCCCATTAATGGGTCCATACCTGTTGAAATAGCATAAACAACACCTATAGTGTTTTGTACAAGTAAATATAATGTGGCTACAAAAAGAAAGAGGAAAACCTTAGGTCCACCTTTGGCTAATAAACTGAAACTTGCCCCTAAACCCACTGTAGTAAAAAACATTGTCATTAAAGGGTTTTTCAAGCTCATATCGAACTGAAAATTAATATTTAAGAAGGAATGTATAAGTGTGAGCATAAGAGAGAAAACGATCCCACCTACAACAGGTTCTGGAATATTGTTGTTTCTTAAAAATGGAATTTTACTGTTCAGGTAGTACCCTGAAAAAAGTACGATAAGCGCGATAAATAACGTTTCTGTAATGTTTACAACTATATCCATTAAATTATACCTATGACTAAATAAGTGTGTTTGAACGCATTAGGGCGTTCAGGGTAATTTAATAGACAGCTAACAAATCAATTTCCTCATTTTATTGTATTTAACAAAAAATAGGGGCTAGTTATATCCCAACACATAGCTGGTACTTTCATTCTCTAGGTTATCTAATGTGAGCAGATTGTTGTTAAACGTATCAGCGCTGATTAATGTTTCATTAGAGTGAGCATCAACATCATCTTCTTTTTCTAGGTTTGTTGTGTTGATGACATTATTAGATTTTAACATTACATTCACCTCTTATTTTCTTCGCATTTAGATGGAAAAAGCGTTTAATCAAAATTACACGAAATTAAATCGTTGAGATTAAACGCATAAAAAATCCCAGTATTGTATAGACAGTTGAAAAACTAAAATCCTCATTTATTTATTTAAAATAGTACGCGTTTACGGATGATATATAACTTTTTCCTTATGTTAACGGGAATTTTCTTACCGTGTAATTAAAAAAAACTTCATGTTAGATTTTGTTTTTGTTGACTTAAATATCAACAAGTTGTTTTTTGTGTGTTTTAAAAATTTATTTTGCAAAATATTTAATTTATTTTTTGATGAATTTTGAAGTGTAATTTAACGCTTGTAGTTGTTTGATTTTCGCACTAAGCTCGTTTCATACATTAATATAATAAGTACTAATTGAATGATAAAAGAACCCAAATTATCAGACGTTTTCATTAGTTACTCGGCTAAAATAAGGCGTGTAGTTAGCCGTATAGTTCATCCTGAAGATATTGATGATATTGTTCAAGACACATTTGTTCGCAGCTATGAAGCTAACCTAAAGCAAGAAATTAAGTATTCTCGTAGTTATATGTTAAAAACGGCTAAAAATTTAGCGTTAAATCATATTGCAAAATGGGATAACAAATTCAACGATTCAATCGAAGAGTTCAGTGAACCCCCAATAGAATTAATTTCGCAGAACTTTGAAGACGAATTTGAAAGCAAAGAAAGGTTTTTAGTTTTTGTTCAAGCAACAAACCAGCTAGCAACAGCGGTTCGAAAATGTTTTATTTTGAAAAAAGTTTATGGGCTCAGTCAAAAAGAAATAGCAAAATATCTACATATTAGCGAAAGTACTGTTGAAAAACATGTCGCGAAAGGGCTATTTAAATGTGCATTATACATGGAACAAAATGATAATAGCCAAAGTCACTTAAACAGTGTCGAAGAACTGCCTTCTGGCAAAAGCATAAAGAGTTTATAGTTGATGACTAAAGTTACCCAATTTAGCAGTAAAGAAGAAATTCAAGAGCAGGCTTGCTTATGGATTAGTAGAATCGATCGTGGCTGTACAAAAAGTGAGAAAAAGGAAATTGCTCTATGGATAAATCAGAGTAATACCCATCGTGAAATATTAATGAAAATGGCCTCTTTATGGGATGACTTAAGTGTACTTAATGAATTAAGTGCTTTATTCCCACTTGAAAATGCAACAAAACGCACTCGTCATCATTTTAGAAAAATAGCGGTAGCAGCAAGTGTTGTCTTTGTCGCATTGTTAGGTGGAAGTTTGACCACAGATATACAGATATTTCCTTCACTTTCATTTAATAATAATCAAAATGTTGTACAAAATTTTTCGACAGAAGTTGGCAAACAAGCTATTTTTTCCTTGAGCGATGGTACAAGTCTTCAGCTTAATACCAATAGTATTGTTGAGGTCGTTTATAATGAACGTCACCGTTATGTTAATTTATTGCAAGGTGAAGCAAAATTTGATGTCGCTAAAGACAGTGCTAGACCATTCACAGTAAAGGCTGGTGAAAAATCTTTTACAGCGTTGGGTACTATTTTTAATGTTCAAAAAGATACAAACCAAAATCTAGAGTTACTGGTTACTGAAGGGAAAGTTCTCATATCAAAATCTGATGAATTTATAGAATACGTGTCTCATCAAGCTGGCTCAATAAAGTTGGTGAACATTCCCGGTGTACTGGTTCAATCTGGTGAAAAAGCCGTAATTGACGATAATATTTTACGACCAATAAACAAAGTTACACTTGTACAGGTTCAAAGAGATTTAGCATGGCAACAAGGTATGCTAATTTTTGAAGGTGAGCCGCTAGGTAAAGCGTTAAAAGAAATTAGCCGTTACAGTAATACTCATTTTGAAATTATGGATGATGAGTTATCTCAATTAGTTATTGCAGGTTATTTTAAAGCTGACGACATTGATGGGTTATTGAAATCGCTGAGTCTTAATTTTAATATTCATCACCAAAAAACGTCTTCAGATTTAATTCGGTTATCATCTGAAAGAATATAATGCTCTGAGTTAAATAGTGTTAATTTATTAGCACTATTATCTCTAAATATTCTTTAATTCGAGCTTTTATCAAACCAGCTCAGATAAAATAACACGAAGATTGAGGTTTTTATTTTTTGTACCGTTTATTAATATTGCATAGTAGACGATTCTTAGATCGTATTTATCAAAAAAGTGCCTGGCTTTCAGCAAAAAGAATTCAGGTATTTATTTTCATTTCATTTTTTTTATCTTTGAGTGTTAACGCAGAAGATCTTATTAAATTTGATATTGGTCAACAGCGTGCCGATAAAGCGATAATTGCCTTTGCGCAACAGACTAATCAGACCATTATTTTTTCATATGGTTTAGCTAAAAAATATCAAACGAATCAATTAAAAGGCTATTACACAATTCGCTCAGGCCTTAAAAAATTATTACATGGTACTGATTTAAATGCGCTTGTCGAAGACTCCGGTCAATTAAGCATTACCTATAAAAAAAATAACAAAAATAAGTTAGTCGATAAAAGTTTAGGTGTTGAAGTGTTAATATCTCCTGTCTTATCCAGAGAAACACCTCAAAAAACTTTAAAGCAAGAACAATCTATCGAAAAAATTACTATTATAGGGAGTCGTGTCTCTGGGCGATTAGCGGACGAATTACCCGTGCCAGTTGATATTTTCTCTGCGGATGCATTAACCAATACAGGGCAAACTGAAGTTGGACAGATGTTGAAGGTTCTTGCGCCATCATTCAACTTTTCTAGTTCAGCCATTAGTGATGGAACTGATGCCGTTCGTCCCGCGACTTTAAGAGGGTTAGGCCCTGATCAAACCCTTGTTTTGATTAATGGAAAACGACGTCACCAAGCCAGTCTTATTCACATAAATACAACCGTTGGCCGAGGAACTGCCGGAACTGATATAAATTCAATACCTGCTTCTGCTATTAAACGTATCGAAGTCTTACGTGATGGGGCAGCAGCTCAATATGGTTCTGATGCTATTGCGGGTGTTATAAATATAGCGCTAAACGATGAATCTGACGGAGGTAAACTAGCGATTTCTTATGGGGGTTATGATCAAGGTGATGGTGAAACCATCAATATTGATTTTAACAAAGGAGTTGCGTTGGGAGATAATGGCTATTTAAATACCACGTTAAGCTTTAGGGATCGTGGGGAAACTAATCGAGCAGGTTTGCATGGTTCTTGTCTATTTTCAGGTTGTATTATGCAGCCTAACGGGCATTTATTATTGGCTGATATTAGAGAAACTAATGCTCCGCGTACAACGTTTCGTATTGGAGATGCTGACTCTCAACAAATCGCAATAACATCAAGTGCTGGCTATGAGTTAGGTGTTGGTGAACTCTATAGTTTTATAACGTATTCGAAACGGAGTAATGAATCAGCGGCTTTTTTTCGCCATAACGATAACAATGATGGTAATGCGCCTTTACAAGATGGTGATGCGACTATTCCTGCTGGGTTTTTACCTATAATCAACACCGATATTAGTGATCTGTCTTATAACTTTGGCTACAAAACCTATTTTAATAATGACTCAATGTTAGATTTATCGTACACCTACGGTGAAAACAATATTGACTATGTTACAAGTGATAGTATCAACTCTTCTTTTGCTAACAGTCTGCGTTATGGTGAAGAGGGGGTAGCGGCTAATGAAATTCGTTCCATTATACCTCGCTCTGCATTTGCTTACGGATTAGAGCTTAGCTTACAAACCATTAATATCGATTACACTAAAGAATTTGATTTCTTTTTATTAGCGATGGGATTTGAAATAAGAACAGACGAATATTGTGTTATACCAGGTGATGAATATTCCTATCGCGATTATGACAGTTTCGAAGGTAGTAGTTTATTTACTGATGATCGCAGTGCTGGAACCCAAGGTTTTGGTGGTATTGGTCCAGTATCCGCTGTTGATGAAACAAGGGATGTGTACTCTTTTTATGTTGATGCCGAAAAAAAATTTACTGAGGACTTTATCCTCAGCGCAGCCATTCGATACGATGACTATGATGGCTTTGGTGATAGTACTAATATGAAGTTAGCAGCCAATTGGTCAATAACTGAGTTTTTTGCTGTTAGGGGGGCATTCAGTACTGGATTCCGTGCGCCCTCGATGCAACAACTTTACTTTAATAATATCAGTACGCAATTCGTGACTGATCCAAATAATATTGAAGGGGACCTTATTGCTCAGCAAGTTGGAACATTCAGAAATGACAGTGTATTGGCTAAAGCGGTCGGTATACCTGAATTAAAAGAAGAAGAGTCAACCAATTATAGTTTAGGCGTTGTTTATCAAGCAACTGACGAAATAAAGCTTACAGTTGATCTCTATTCGATTGATATTCAAGATAGAATTGTCATCAGTAATAAATTAGGGGAAGGTTTATCATCAGCACTCGATGCAGCGTTGAAGTCTTCTGGCGCTGGCGTTAGTCAGTTTTTTCTAAATGGCGCAGATACTGAAACCACTGGACTTGATATGATCGTCACATGGAATACACATGCCTTCGACGGTATTTTCGATGTGACTCTTGCCGCTAATTTTACAGGAACAGATGTTGTTGATATTTTTACACCGGAAAATAGTCGATTAGAAGATATTTCACCAGATAAAATATTTTCAGAACAGGATATTTCTATTATAGAAGAGTGGCAGCCAGAAAATAGAATCAGCCTAAGCACGTTATACAAAAACAAAAAATGGACGATGAACCTAACATTCAATCGTTACGGGGAATACACCATTATGGACGGCGGTAGTCAAACTTATGGTGCTGAATTAATTACTGATTTACGTATTAATTATCAATTTAATAATGACTTTTCATTTAATTTTGGCAGTAATAATTTGTTTAATGTGATGCCTGACGAAAATAAAATAGGAAACTCCAGAGCAGGAACGATTGAAGACGCCAGTGGCAATATCATTGTAAGTAGCCTCGGCGTATTTACCTATTCGCGCCGTTCAGCACCTTTTGGTTTTAATGGCGCTTATTATTATGCCGGCATTACCTATAAGTTCTAACTTGATACGACATGTAATGTATCCATTTTTAAGTGACTCTTAACTGAATGTACAAGGTCGTTTATTTTTGATGTATCACAAGGAATGATTAAAATAGCTGTATCTGAAGCGATACAGCCTAAAATCCCATGAGATTTATTCATTGTACCTAACATTGTTTCTACTATTGCAGCTCCACCCTTAACGGTTTTTAGTACGATATGCGTTTTGTTATGCGCAATATTAAGTGCAAGCGATCCTACTGAGTCGATAGATTGAAGTCTTTGCTTTTCATTAGGGCACTGGTAAAAAGATTTATCTTTGTCGTATTTTTTTATTGCACGCGCATTTGTTAGTAGTCTTGACATTTTTGCTTGTGAAACTTCCCCAAACCCTTGGTTTTTTAATGCAGTTGCTAGCTCTTGTTGGGTGCTGTACTGATTAGTATTGAGTAAGTCCATAAGTGCATTACGTAACGTAGATTTCTTATTCTTAGACAAGTTAATAACATTAGACGTTTGGGATGTTTGATCAAAAATTATTTGCTCTTTCATTTTATTCTCCATGACTTAATCAACCAATTTTTTATTACTTATATGAAACCAAAACATATAAAACTTAAGTAAGTACATTGTTAATAAAGCAAGTAGGTATTTAAATTTTACAATGCTATACCTACTTACTTTAAAGATAAAAACCAAAGGCAAAGTAACGATATACCCTTTTTGATTTTTTCATAGTTGTATTCATTTTGTGTTTGGGAAAGGGTTTGTTCTCCATCAAAATCTACAAAGGCTAAACGTGTGGTTAAGCTATTTTTTGACATACCAAAAGCACTTCCGGGCAGTAATGCTATGCCAGTTTCTTCCATTAAAATAGCGGTTAATTGTGCACTGGTTTTAATGCCTCGACCTTTTAATTTTTCAGTAAAGGCAGAGAAGTCAGGGAATAAATAAAAACCACCTTCTGCGGCATGAACATTTATTCCAATGTCATTAAGCGCTTTAGTGCAGTACTCGCTTATATCCGATAAAACATCTATTTGCTTTGTTATAAAACTATCAGTAATACTTAGGCTAGAATAAGCTTTCGTCGCGGCTATTTGAATGGGACTAGGTGCACACGAATAAGTTTCTGACGCTACGCCAATCACTGTTGATAATAAGTTTTCCAGTTGTTGAGGAATATGCATAAAACCTAAACGCCAGCCTCCAGCACCACACCATTTAGAAAGACCTGATGATACGATACATCCTTCAGGGTAATAATCTGCAAGGGTTGAATAGTCTTTGTTATAGCTAAGCAGGCTATATATTTCGTCAGCGATGACAATAACATTATGTTTTCTCATTACTGCTGCTAGTGCAAATAATTCGACACTATTATATGTTTGTCCTGTTGGGTTACTTGGATAATTAAGGACTAAAATTAATGGAATGTTTGGTGTTTTTCGTTTAGCACAATATTGATCTAATTGTTCAGGGGTTAAATGCCATTTATTTTCGAATGTTGTGTTAAGCCAAGTGACTTTATGGCCGGCTAATTGTCCTTGAGGTTCATAAGATACCCAACTTGGCGCTGGTAGTAAAATTTCAGCTTGTTCGAATGCTGCCATAACACAGAATAATAAAATTTTACTGCCTGAACCAATAATTATATTTTCGGCTTGCCAGTTTTTACCTTCTTTCTCTTCATGAAAATTAGCAATAGCCTCTCTCAATGGTAAATGCCCTTGGACACTCATATACTCTTTTCTATAAGCTGCATTTGCTAGCTCTGCTGTAATTTCTTCTGGTACAGGAAATGGGCTTTGACCAAAGCCAAACTTGAAAACAGGTTGGTCATTTTCAGCTCGAGTAAGCGACAGTTGATTAACCTGTAATGTTTCAGAATGTTTACTTTTTCTTAAGTATTGATTAAGTGATGGATGCACATACATAATATTGAAAGCCTGTTGTAAATTGTTGAGTTAGCTTAAGGAGCACGCCGTGAATACTTTACAGAAGTATGATTTTTTAATGAGTGAATTTAACGAAGGAGTATAGAAAGGGTTATTGATAAAACAACCCTTTCAGTATACTTTCACTTATTAAAAATTATAAGAAAGTCCTAAATACCAACTTCCGCCTTCATAGTTTGCAGCACTTCTACGTGGGTACTGTAGGCCAACACTTTGACGGTTAGCATAAGGTGCATCTACTTCATCTATATATGAATCAAGGATGTTTGAAGCGCCTAATTTAAGCCTTAATGCATCATTGACTTGATAACTTAACTCCGCATCAAGATATACAATTGAATTAACTTCAGCACTTTGGCTGCCTGATTCAATGCCACCACTACCATCAGGTGTACCCGAAATAGTACCTCGTTCATCATAATGATCACCATAATAGTTAGCACGTACCATTAAGTTCCAATCATCACCAATTGATGTGTTTGTGGTAAAGACGAAACGTGAATTAGGGAAGTTATTTTCAATATCTTCAACAGTAGACTCCGAAACAGGAGTATTACCATTTACTTCTCGAACGTTAACCACTTCAATTTTGTTATAACCATAAGCAAAGGCAATATCCGTTGAAATTGAATTATTCCACTCAAAAGTACTGGAAATGACTAAGTCGATGCCTGAATGTTCCACATCAAGTACATTGGTATAAAAAGAAACAGAACCAAAACGAGGATCATCAACCGCAATGTTACCTGTACGATAAATACGATCATCCACTGCTATTTTATAGAAATCTAACGTAACACTTGTGTCATTTTTAAAATTAGACGATATGCCAAAACTAAAATTGCTTGATGTTTCTTCTTTAAGTGTTTGTCCACCAAGTGAGATAGCTAAATCTGATGAAGCAGGGATCAAACCTTCTTCAATTTGTGCACCTGTAATACCGTCAAAAGTTGTTATTGTTGTACTCACATTTGCCTGACCTGGTGTTGGCGCATGAAAACCCGTTGAAATTGCCGCACGTAAAGATACATCTTCGGTAATGCTGTAATTTCCTGCAATTTTCCAGTTAGCCGTGCTACCAAAATCAGAAAAATCTTCATAGCGTAATGCGTACTGCATCAATAATTCATCAGTAGCGTCATGTTCTACATCAAGATATACCGAGTAGTTATCACGAGAAAATGAGCCTGCATTTATTGCTTCAATACCACGCATGCCACTTACTCCGCCATTTGGTGTTCCACTTGCATCAGAGTATGAATTGAGTTCTCCTGCTAGACTGCTATAAGTTTCTTCTCGCCATTCAGCGCCGTAAGCAACGTTTAAAGAATCTCCTACGGGAACAGAAAAGTCAGCATTTATGTTAATTTCTTCTTGCTTGTAACCACCCGTATTAAAGTCCATTTGCGGGATTTCTAGATCAGCGGTTAAGCCTAAACCAGGGTTAATACTATTATTTAAGAAATAATTTAATTCATTAGAGCCTTTACTGATGCTGAAGTCATAGTAGGTATCATTTTTGAATTCACCTTTTAGTCCTATAATGGCACTAAAATCTGTTTGGTCACCATCAAGGTAAGGTGTAAAGCCGACTTTTGAAACATTGCCGGAGTAGCCGAGATCCTCTAACGAAGAAATAGCCGAGTTTGCACTTTTTCCTATTGAAGGGATCGACGGATTTCGATAAAAGAATCGATAGCGGCCAGTTGTATCGGCATAACTGAAACGACCATAGAGTTCTTTATTACCGTCAAGTTCAATGCCCGTATTTAAAAACATGCGTAATGCTGATGTTTCTGGACGTCCCCATGACTGTGTAAAGGGGGCATCTCCAAACGGAGAATCTGCGCCTACGCCTTCTACGCCTAAGTTTACTAATTCTTGTGCATCAGCACGAATAACACCACGAGATAATGCATCATTATTAACATACTCTAAGCTGATATTAGCAAAGCCGTCATCACCTAGTGCTAGTCCTTTGTTAACAGCCAATTTTACATTCGACTCACCGTCATAATGCTGGCCATACTGCAGCTCTACAGCGCCGCCTTGTGATGCATCTTTTGTTACGAAATTTATAACACCTGCGATAGCATCCGAACCATATTGTGATGCCGCACCATCACGGAGTACTTCTACACGCTGTAAGGCAATCGCTGGGATCATTCCAACGTCAGGAGCATGAGCGCCATTACCTGCTGCAGGTGCAAAGAACTGAACTAATGCTGAACGATGACGTCTTTTACCATCAACTAGCACTAACGTTTGATCTGCTGCAGTACCGCGAAGAGATGTTGAACGAACAAAAGCACTACCATCACCTGTTGCTGGAGAGGCGGTATAACTAGGAATCAATGCTTTCAGATTATCTGTCATGTCGGCAGTTCCGCCTATGGCATTTAAATCTTCAGAAGAAATTAAATCAACTGGAACGGGAGAGTCTGCAACGGATCTTTGTTTTAAACTACGAGAGCCGATTACAGCAATTTTTTCTACATCATCTTTTTTTACTTCATCATTACCATAAGCCATAGCCGTGTGACTCGCAGAGCCTAGTATTAAAGGTAATATTGTTAGTTTAAAAGCAAGTTTTTTGTTTATCATCATTATCTCTCTAGCATGTTTTAAGTGTTGTAATGCATTTATTGATTTATTTTTTGTAAAAATGCACATGGATTATCCGTACTTTCATGCTTATGTGAATAAATACTTTTTTGTTACTTCTAAGCATAAAATAAGGTTTATTAAGACCCTGTATAAGTAACAGCTAAGAAATTAAAATCCTCTATGTACTATGAAATTCATTTTATGGGATTGTTGATTAATCAATACTAAATAATATGTAAGTAGCTGTTTTAAAGTTAATAATTATTGAAATATATTTTTTATGGCAAGCTTTTAGAAAGAAGGTTTTTGAATGTTAATCTGTAATAAATTTTTTTAGAAGATTATTTAAGATACCAATAGCGGATTTTGACAAGAAATTATATAAACAGAAAAGTGATAATTTTAGAGTCGTTATCTAGGAAATAACGACTAATCTTCGAAGTATTTAGAGCCTTATGTTAATGAACTATCGGCGAAAGCGAGTGCTTGAGAATAACAATTCATAATGAATGTTTCATCTAGATTGAGTTTTTCCTGACTATCTTTTATTCCAATAAAATCGTTATTCTCTACTCTCAAACATAAAGCGAAACATTCACCTAATTTCCCTTTATGATCCATTAAAGCATCTTGAAGTTCAGTACTAAGCGCGAGTGTTTCAAATACGAATGCTAAGTCAACATTGATTAAAGCATGAAAAATCGACACTACTCCTAATAGGTAACCTTTATCACTCAGTCTTTTGTCTGACTGTAATAGAAGCTCTATAAATCTAGCTCGGATTAACCCTACTTTTATAAGTTCAGAGGGCTTATTTTCACCCAAATCGCCTAACGATAAAACAGTAATAAATTGCTTAATCGTATCTTCACCCAAATAAGCCACAGATTGTGAAATTGAATTAATTTTTTTATTCGACGACTTACATCGTAAATTTGCGATTCTCAACAATCGAGCAACAAGGGAAGGGTCTTTACTTATTTTTTTAGTTAATGCATCAAAATCTAAAGGTGTTTTTAACGTGATTTTGAGTAAATCTAAAGCGGTTAATTGAGAAGGATTAACGTTTTTAAAGTTAAGTATTTTGGGTTTTGTAAAATAATAACCTTGAAAAAAATCGGCTCCAGCATTTCTAATTAATTCAAAAGAGTCATAATCTTCAATACGTTCAACGATAATATATTTATCAGGAAACTTAGCTTTCAGCGATGAGATTCTCTTGAGTGTGTGGTAAAGCTTTTTATCAACCTCGATTTTAATATATTTAACTTTTTGAATTAATCTGTCCCATTTAGGATCACCGTCGTAATCATCTAATGCAAAAACATATTCATTTTTCATCAAGTTTTCAACAGACTGAAGAACTTCGTCAAGTTTGTTTGTGCGTTCAATTATTTCCAAAACAACATTGTCGGGTTTAATTAACTTAGGCAAATTAGACAGAATTGAGCTTGTAGATAAATTAATGAATAGCTTTTTATTATCCGCTAAGTTCTCGATACCGTAAAATAATAGGCTGTCGAAAAATAAGTTTGCGGTTGCAACATCATCATTTACATTAGCGGGAAAAAAATTATCATTTGAATTACGATAAAGTAACTCGTAGGCAAATATGTTCTCATCCCGATCTAAAATTGCTTGTCTAGCAACAAACTTAACTCTTACTTCTTTTGTCATTTTTAGTCTTATTTAACAATAGATAATAATAGCTTAGTTCAATACAAAAATTTAAAAAGGTAAACATTAAAAAATGATCAAGATAACATTAATAATGATGTTACAACGTAGTGAAATAAATTAAGGAAAGTTATCGAACGTCATAATAAGTAATTGGCAATGATGCAAGTATCATTGCCAATTCATGTATTAAAGTGAAACCTAATATATTACTGAATTTCGAGTAAGGTCACTTCGAAAATGAGTAATGAACCAGGTGTTATATCTCCTGCAGAGTTATTGCCGTATCCTAAATTTGCAGGAATAAATAATTTAAATTTGTCACCAACAACCATCAATTGTAAACCTTCAGTCCAGCCTTTTATCACTTGGTTTAAGCCAAAACTAATGGGTGCACCGCGATCAACTGAACTATCAAATACAGTGCCATCTAATAAAGAACCATGATAATGCACTTTAACTTTTGTTCTAGCGTCAGGGTGAACAGTACCTTCACCTTTTTCTAATATTTGGTATTGAAGGCCAGAAGCTGTTTCTAAAATGCCTTCTACCATTTTATTTGTGGCTAAAAATTCTTTACCTATGGCAATGTTTTCAATCGCTGCTTTTTTATTTTTTGCGCTCTTAGCGAAATAGATAACTGCCAATGCAATAATTATAACCAAAACAACATATTTCATATTTGATCCTTTTAATTTGTAGAGTTGCGCATTCTAGCACCCGATTCTTTTATACATAAACTTAATTGAACTTTATTCATCATAATAAATAGTTTTATGACGGCATTAAAAAAGCCAGGGGGTAGCTGGCTTTTGGGCATGAGGATTTAATTATAAATAGTTTATCAAAAACACAAAATACCTAATGGTACCTAAGCTCTCGAACCTTGCCCCAAAATACGCGATAAGAATATGCGGTATAACTAAATATCACAGGTACTACAATGATGGTGCCCCATAACAGAAAACTTAAAGATTCTGGTGCTGAAGCTGTTTCCCAAATCGTGAGTTTATTTGGCACAATGTAAGGGAAAAAACTAAACGCTAAACCAAAAAAACATAGGGTGAAAATGACTACGGCAGCAACAAATGGCCTCCAACAACCTTTGTCGTTTAACTTAGGTAATTGTTTCAATTGTATATGGCTAAAGATAAACAGCGCAAAACAAATAACGGGTAAAGGTAACAACATCAATGCATTTGATGAAGAAAACCATTTTGCATAAACATCAGGATTAATTAATGGATTAACCAGTGATACTACAATGACCCCGAAAAAACAAATCAAGCCAGACTTTTGAGCCCAGGCAACCGCTTGTAATTGTAAGTCGCCTTCAGTTTTCATAATTAACCAACAAGCACCTATATAGCTATAAGCGGCCGCAACACCAAATGCACTCAGCAAACTAAAACTATAAGCTATTAATGTACTTTCAAATCCCATGACATACATCCCTAACATATAACCTTGGCTTAACGACGCGATTAATGATCCGCCCTTGAACACTCTGTTCCATGTAGGTTTATGGCTAAACGCTGCTTTAGCGCGAAAATCAAAAGCCACCCCACGGAGCACTAAACTAATTAAAAGCACGGCGGTCGGAAAATATAACTCTTTAAATATATAACTATGTGCCGCTGGAAATGCGATAAGTAATAAGCCTATAGCAAGGACAAGCCAAGTCTCGTTGGCATCCCAAAAAGGGCCTATCGACGCGATCATGGTATCAGCATCGTCTTTTTGTTCAAGTGGAAGCAATATGCCAACACCTAAATCAAAACCATCTAATACGGCATAAAGTAAAATGGATAATCCCATTAGAGAAACAAAAATTAGTGCTAACGTATTTGCATCAAACATTTTACGACTCCTCGATTACTTTAGTGGATTTTCTCGTTACGGGGTTAGCTAGTTCATCTATACCGATTTCTTCAATTTCAATAGCACGACCAGCCATAGTGAAAATAGTGTGTAGATAAGCAACCATGATGACCACATATAAAACTAAATACAGCGTAAGTGTTATTCCTACATTTTCTGGCGCGATATCTGTTGCGGCATCTTTTACTGTTAATATTCCTGTAACGAGCCAAGGTTGACGACCAATTTCAGTAACATACCAGCCAGCTAATGTTGCAACCCATCCAGAGAAGCTCATTGCGACCAGCGACTTTAATAACCAAGAGGGTAATTCTTCTTTACGCCATAATACAAAACGGCTAAGCCAAGAAATTGCGAACATAAGCATGCCTAACCCCACCATAATTCGAAAAGCAAAAAATACGGGTGCAACAGGAGGATGGTTACCTTCAAACTCGTTTAAGCCTTTTATTTCTCCCTCTAAGTCGTGGGTTAAAATCAAACTTGCTAGCTTGGGTATTGCCACTTCAAAATGATTGGTTTTCTGTTCCTCATCCGGTATTGCAAATAACAATAACGGTGCACCTTTTTCGGTATGCCAAATACCTTCCATCGCTGCAATTTTTTGTGGTTGATGTTCTAAGGTATTTAAACCATGCATATCACCTAAAAATATTTGCACGGGTGCTAATACTGTTGCAACTGTTAGTGCTATTTTCAATGTTAACTTTGGTGCTTTTTTGTCATCACCTTTTAATAGCCGATAAGCGCTGATGCCCGCAACTAAAAATGCTGCAGTTAAACCTGATGCAACAAGCATGTGAGATAGTTTATAGGGGAATGACGGGTTGAAAATAATAGCAAACCAATCAACGGGAAATGCGACACCATCACGCATTTCATAGCCTTGAGGTGTTTGCATCCAAGAGTTAAGTGCTAGAATCCAAAAGGACGACAAACTGGTACCAAAAGCAACAATCAGGGTTGATAATGTATGTACTCGAGCAGAAACACGATTCATACCAAATAACATAATACCTAAAAATCCAGCTTCTAAAAAGAAGGCAGTTAGTACTTCATAACCTAATAATGGTCCTGCAATATTTCCCACAGTTTCCATAAATTTAGGCCAGTTAGTGCCAAATTGAAACGACATGGTAATACCCGTAACAACACCTATTGCAAAGGTTAGAGCAAATATTTTGACCCAAAAACGATAGGCACGCATCCAAACTGGATCACCCGTTTGATCGAAACGTAATTTGAAGTAAAACAAAAACCAACTTAGCGCGATAGTAATTGTGGGAAACAGAATATGAAAACTAATATTTGCGGCAAATTGAATGCGTGAAAGCATTAGGGTTTCTAACATAACATCCTCCAGAAACCTTATTAAGCACTGTTTAAGTGTTAATGGGTTTTAAGTGTTTAAGTGACAATTTTTAATATAGGTAATTTTGTAAATTTAAATATCATAGTGCTAGGCTTAGCTTTTATTTAAGAGTTTATCTTTAATATCAATGACCTTACTTACACCTGCACCAAGTTTCATTAGGGTGTTAAGTTTATCGGGACTCATACTTTGTAATTCTGAAGCCCAATGTGTAATGGTTTCCAGCAGATCATGCATTTCATGCATTCTTTGTTGTGCATATTCTTCTTGCGGATTAGCAGGTTCATCTAATAAATTATCACGTAATAACGACAAGGTAGGATCCACCTCACGTTTACGGCGTTCTTCAAATACGCGAGTTGCCATTTCCCAAATTGAACCAGCAGGTGAATAATACTCTTTTCGGTCTTTGGGTTTATGTTGCACTTGGACTAAACGCCAAGACTGCAATTCTTTAATGCCCATACTGACATTGCCGCGAGATATATTTAGCGCCTCTGAGATTTGAACCGCAGTGAGTGATTCATTATGAATGATTAACAGACCATACATTTGGCCAACGGTACGATTAAATCCCCAACGACTGCCCATTTCGCCGCAGTGCATTACAAAAGATTCTATTTTAGCTGTCATTATCATGATTGAGTTTTCTGAAGTTTCAGTATTTTCTGAAAGTTTATACTTTTATTGACATAGATCAAGTTATTTGTGCGTATATTTATACGTTAATTTGGTGTTTGAGGTGGTATACAAATGAGGGACTACAACGCTAGGGCTTGATTGATTATCTTATAAATTAAAGAAACCGAGTTTTACCTCGGTTTTTTAGTGACTTAATTAGAACTTGTTAAGGTTTAAGATTATCGAACCCAAGTACTATTTGGGCCAACTTCAGATGAACTGCTTTGATAAACCTTAGTTACATCAGCACCAATATTCGCAGTAGCACCACTTTATTGGTGACTATTTTCGATAATAAAAAATGTGGCTTGAACATAATCAAAGTCATCGCCCGTATTGTTTTGGTTATATACTCCTGCTTTGAAATACATATATTGACCACCTTGATCGTAACCACTGTCTGTCATGTCTATAATTTGAATTATTGGCGTTTGGTTTTCTTTAGTAACAGTTACAGTTAATTGGTTGCCTTCAACATTTATTTGATAGTCGAATATTTCACCTAATTGAATGCCATCTTCTGGGTTACTTGCACTTTGTGAACGTGTTCCTATCAACTCATAATAAATGTCGTCACCATCTAAAATTTCATGAGCAGCATAAATGCTACCATGAGTATTGTTAGGCAACTTTCGATAATATAGACGAATGGGTTCGTCGTCATTCGCATGGATTTGCCCAATGATGACACGGCCTACCTGATTGTCATCACCGGTGATAGTGACATGATCAACCATCAATTTAGCATTTAGGGTTCCGTCTACACCGCCTGCTGCATCTTGTTCATTTTGTGGTGCGCTAGAAAAAACCCAGTTATTGTCATTAATACCCTGAGTATTAATATCGGTATTTCCTTTTCTTAACATCTCTCTTAATTCAGAGCGTGTATATTTAGTATTTTCAGAGGTTTTAGTATTGCTACTATAGTAATGACGCCAATCAAGTTGAACAGCAAGATTGTTGGTTATTTTATAATGAAATCCTGTACCTAAATTGACTTGAAAGGTTTTTAAATCGTAATTTTTTTCCCACATCATTTCGCCAAAGCCAGTGGTGATATATGGGCGTAAATCTCCTTGGCTATTAAAGTAATATTGACCGTCTAAACTATAGTTTTCATAAGAAATATCTTTACCTGTTCCGGCTGTTAGCTGTTCTAGTTTAGTTTTTGAGTATGAAACGCGAGCTGAAAACTTTCTAGAAAAATACAAACCTAATGAGTATTCAGTAACAAAATCATCAATAACTTGCCAATGATCATCAAGAAATACTTCTCCAAATCCATAAGACATTCCAACAATACCAGTACCAGTAATACAAGCAGGAATAGGATTAATTAAAGGAACTGAGATAGATATAAGATATGTTCCTAAAACCAAATTTGGAAAGGCTGGTCAGGTTAGTGTTTTTGGATTTGGAATACAACATGATTTATTACAATGGCTCCCAATAGTCGATAAAATACCTAT
>CAJWBY010000028.1 GCA_913020705.1 uncultured Colwellia sp. | reverse complement strand
ATATTCGTAAACAACATGCACATAACCTAAACAATCTAAGTATAGATAATTAAGGTTGAATGACTATATTTGGCTATCTGAAGAAGTCTCTAATAATCACTAATTCGATGTTAACAAAGATACGAATATAGTTAACATTTTCTCATCTAACGACAAATGATCCGACAAAGCACTCATTAACATTGATAGGGTTTTGGTTATTTAAAACGATAAACGCGTTGTGCCTGAACAAAATGATAATAACTTGCTCGCTTTGCGGAAATTTAGAATAATGAGAAGGGCTTACTTCAGCTTTATATGCCAGCTATCGAACTGTATAATGGCTGCGGATTTAGAATAGTTTTTTCCACTAACTTTATTCGTGATGAAATAATAGACGAACTTGAGAAAAGTAAAATAACCTCAACGTTGTTATAATCCATGGCACCGCAACAGTTGATAATTTCGATATAATTTTTATAGCCGAATCACCGATTGCATTTAAAACAGGGAAGTATTGTATTAATGTTTGAAAATATTTCTTTAGTAGTATTTTTTGCTCATTTATTAATGGCCACCTTTCTTTGTAGTCTCAGTACTGGCAACCGCTTAAGTCATAAGCTACTTGCGGCTTATTTACTTATTGTAGTCATTGATCTTAGTGAAGTCATATTTAGCGAATTTTACCGAGCTTATCTCAATCTAGATATGCTCAGGTTTAATATTTCACTGTTTATGGGACCTACTTTATACTTTTATGTTAAAACGGCTATTTATGATGACTTTACATTAAAAATTAAACACTTGGTTCACACCATCCCTTACGCCATTGCCTGCCTCGTGATGATACCCAACTTTTTCAGTGTAAATAATGCCTCAAAACAGCTTTGGTATGACAATTTCACTGATGTGCCTGAATTAACCTTTATTCATTTCATGACTGTTGTACAATTTGGCTTGTACCTTTTAGTCATTTATAAACACTTGATAAGGTATCGAAAAGTTGTTGTTGAAAATTATTCTGATGCAGATAGATTAAACAAAACGTGGTTAACCCAACTGATATACATGTTTACTCTGAGCTATATCATAGGTTTAGGAAGAATGTATTTTAGGTTCTCCGACTTTTATGAGTATGAAAGGTTAGTGCTGACAATATTGATTACTTCCGTTTTATTGAGTATTTGTTGGATATTGTGGCAAGCTCTGCATAAACCCAACCTATTTACCGGAGTAAATTCAACCATAGAAGTTATTGATGAAAAGATTGCGAGCCAGGAAAACACAAGTGATCCTACGATTAGAGTTATCGAAACTGAAAAATATGATGCGATTGTTTTGCGATTAAGGGACTACATGCAGCAAAGTAAACCTTTTTTAGATCCCTCGTTGAGCATAGATACTTTGGCGAAACTAATTAACCTACCTGGCAGTGAACTTTCACTAACTATCAACAGAGTCATTGGACAACATTTTTTTGATTTCGTGAATTTGTATCGAATAAATTTAGCGGCCGAAATGCTAATCGCCAATGAGCAACAGCAAAAAACGATATTAGAGATATTGTACGAAGTTGGATTCAATTCAAAATCATCGTTCAATACCGCTTTTAAAAAGCACCTTTTGATGACACCTTCTCAATATCGAAAATTACATTCATAAGTTATCAAGAAGAATGAATTAATTTTCATTTATCGCTCTACCCCAATATAAATGAAAGGTCCGACTTTTTTAATCGGTCGAATTCTTAATAGAACTACGCCATTATGCCCCTTCAATGTTAGCGTCTTTTCGATTTAACTAATGGCAGAACAATCGCCCAATAACGATTCCCTTTATGACTAATTTAGGAGGGAAACATCTACTATTGGGTTTCATGTTTAGTATATAAAGGATAAAAAATGAGCAGAACAATTGGTCATAATACAGCAATATTTATGAAAGCGAGTGTACTTTCACTTAGTCTATTAATGGGGCTAAAAAGTAGTTTGGTACTGGCCGACGAAATAGACGATTTTTTGCGTGCTGAAATGCTCGAAAGAAAAATTCCCGGTTTACAACTGGCTGTTGTCAAAAATGGAAAAATAGTTAAAACCGCCAGTTACGGACTTGCTAACATTCAAGACGCTGTTGCGGTAGACGATGACACGGTATTTACAATCAACTCGATGACCAAGGCATTTACCGGTGTTGCCATTATGCAGTTGGTGGAGCAGGGTAAACTTAAACTTGATGTTGGTATATCTGAATACCTAACAGACTTGCCTGAAGCCTGGCGCAGTTTAACCATTAGGCAACTCATGAGTCATACTTCCGGTTTGCCCGCTATTTTAGGCAATTGGGCCAAGTTGATAGGCGGCCCGGGATTTGATAGTGCGTGGGCGTTGGTTCAGAAAAAACCAATGGATTTTAAGCCCGATACCCGCTTTAAGTACAACCAGACAAATTATGTTTTAGTGGGCAAAATAATTGATAAATTCAGTGAAATGCCTTTCGCCGAATTTATTACAAAAAACCAGCTTGTCAAGGTCGGCATGAAACAAACCGCCGATGCCGGCTTTGCTCATTTTGAAGCTGTTATACCCAATCAAGCGCGTGCTTACACCTATATGAAAACAGGTCAATTGACCAACCTCACCGCGGACTTTGCGCCAGCTTTACGCACCGCTGCCGGAATGACTAGCAGTGCTAAAGAATTAGCCCTGTGGGCTATAGCGCTTCAAACAGGCAAACTCTTTGACAAAAACGATAGTCTTGAAAAGCTTTGGCAGCCCAATTTACTGACCAATGGTAATACGGCAGGTTTCAACCAGTTGGTCAATGGATATGCTTTAGGTTGGCCAATGATAAACCGTGCAGAACACCCTGCAGCTGCTTCACTCGGTGGTGACCGTTCAGCTTTAGTTATTTATCCTCAAGACAAACTATCTATTGCTGTACTGACCAATCTAACCGGCTCATTGCCATCACTATTTATCGATGAAATTGCCGGTTTTTATATTCCCCAAATGAAAGCGGAAAATGGTTTTGGTTTGCCTCCCGCCATAAAAACACTATGGAGGTCTTTAGAGTCAAAAGGATATGAAAAGGCTGCTCAGGTTGTAAAAGAGTTGCAAAAGACAGACCAATTAAAGCTTGAAGAGGGCGAATTAAATACCTGGGGTTATAAACTGATTGCGCAAAAGAAGAAAAAACAAGCGCTAGCCATTTTTAAATTAAATACCTATCTATTTCCCTTAAGTTACAATACGTATGATAGCTTGGCGGAAACTTATTGGTTGTTAGGTGATACACAAAAAGCAGTCGAGCATTATAAAAAAGTACTTGAGTTAAAACCAGATAATACACACGCTAAAGAACAATTGAAAAAGCTTATAGAAATCTAATCTGAATCAACTGTAAAATCCAACCAGTTAATGGCTGGTTTTGTGCGCTATTAGATATATATAATTGTCCGTAAGAATGTCGATTTAAGTAGCAAGAAAAACTAATTAATGAAATGTCTGCTGGCATCTAAGTTATCGTTAACAAAACAAACTTTGCACTTTGCTGTGTATCTTTAGTGGCATAGTTAACGTTCTGAGGCAAGACACCACCGTCCGCAATTTGCTAGCTTTTAACCTAAAGAACAACCTGTAACTAACAATGTGACAAAAATCAAAGTAGAAAATAGAGGGTAAATAGCAAGTAACATCGAGTCAAATTGACAGAGGGTAGGTTATGCGATCACCAATGGCTTTCAACCATTAGTTGCTCAGTTGTTTGACGGTAATATTCTATGATAGTCTGCTTAATATTATTTTTAATATAAACTACGGACAGAACTATGAAATTAAAACCAACGCTTTTGGTCTTAGCGGTTACTTCTTTAATGGCGGGATGCGACAACAATAACACAAGTAAGCATGCTCCCAATAATAATGCAGATAATCCGCCAGTTGCTTTAGACGCTAAAAAAGTAGAGCCTTCTAATAGTGAAACTCCTGAGCAAGCTGCAATAGATTTAAAGCAGCTGTTCAGTAATAATTTTGAACAAAGTCTTAGCTTTAATCCGATTCAAGCAACCGCAATTGGTGATGCACGTTTTAATGACCAGTTACCCAACTTTTTTTCAGAAAAGTATCGAAAAGAGTCTCACGATTTTACGGTTAAATGGTTAGAAAAAATAAAATCAATCGACCGTAACCTTCTGTCAGGTCAAGATCGAATTAGTTATGATATCTTTATTTATGAATCGGAGCAGTCTCTGGAGGGCGAACAATTTCCAGATGAATTAATTCCAATCAATCAATCGAGTAACATTGCTAGCTTCTTTGCTCAATTAGGCTCAGGTAAAAGTTTTCAACCATTTAAAACCGTTAAAGATTATGATGATTTCCTTCAACGTATTGCTGGTGCTGTGATTATCCTTGACCAAACGGTTGATAATATGAAGCAAGGAATAGAAAAACGGGTTGTTCAGCCTAAAGCCTTGATGGAAAAAGTTTTACCACAAATATCGAATCATATTGTAAAGACGGCAAAAGAAAGCGTTTTCTTTCAGCCCATTGATAATATACCAGAGAACTTTTCAGATGAAGATAAAGCCCGTTTAACAAAGCTTTATACAAAAGCCATTGAAAAAGATATCGTACCGACTTATAAGAAACTTCATGATTTTATTGCCAATGACTATTTAAACCATGCGCGTGCGAGTTTTGGTTTATCTGAACTCCCCAATGGTGTGAACTGGTATAACTATACAATCAAAACTCAAACAACAACCGATATGACGGCTGATGAAATTCATCAGTTTGGGTTAGCAGAAGTAGCCCGCATTAGATCCGAAATGCAACAAGTGATGACAGATGTTGGTTTTGAAGGTTCGCTTGCCGATTGGTTTAATCATGTACAAACGGACGAAAAATTCTTTTATAAAGATTCTGAAGCCTTATTACAGGGTTACCGTGACCTGCAGGAAAAAGTGAATAAATTAGTACCAAGTATGTTTGATATTGCGCCAAAGGCTGATTATGAAGTAAGAGCCGTTGAAGCATTTCGCGCGGAATCAGCATCAGGAGCCTCTTATATGGCGGGTACACCAGATGGTTCTCGTCCCGGAATTTTTTATGTTAATACCTTTAATTTAAAAGCGCAGCCAAAATATGGTATGGAAACTTTGTCTATACATGAAGCAGCCCCAGGCCATCATTTTCAATTATCCATTCAACAAGAAATTGAAGATATGCCAAGTTTCAGACGCTTTGGTGGTAACAATGCTTTTGTTGAAGGTTGGGCATTGTATGCTGAATCTATTGGTAAAGAGATGGGAATGTTTACTGACCCAATGCAATATTATGGGCGTCTCAATGATGAAATGCTTCGTGCGATGCGTTTAGTGGTAGATACCGGATTACATTCAAAAAATTGGAGCCGTCAACGCGCAATTACTTATATGATGGACAATTCATCGCTTGCGGATACAGATGTAGTGTCAGAGGTGGAGCGCTATATCGCATGGCCAGGTCAAGCCTTGGGTTATAAAATTGGACAGAAAATTATTAGTGCTTTACGAGCAGAAGCTGAGAAAACATTAGGTGACAAATTTGATATTAAAGCTTTTCACCGAGAAATTTTAATTGATGGCGCTGTGCCAATGGAAGTGCTTAAAGTTAAAGTTCGAGAATGGATATCTCAGCAAAGTTAATTGTTGGTGTCCGTTTTTAGTCATAAAATCGATTGATTAGAAGCTGGTCAGATCTTGTCTTATTTTGTTAATAAGTGCTCGGTTACATTAAATGTAACGAACAAAGATCTGGCCACATATCCTTTTACTCTCTAGCTCACTTCAAGAGTTTTTCGCCATTACCTGTGCATTGCATTGGCAAAAGAAGAGATAAGTTATAAATAACGGGGAATACTATACAGCACAAAATGATTATTAATTTGAGAGCTGTCTCCAAGATTATACGTAATCACGCATGCTTTTTATCTAAAAGAACAGCACCACACCCTTCAACTGCTAATTTATCGTCTGCATTGTATATCGGACAATTCTTCATTGATAAACAGCCACAACCGATACAGCCATTTAATGAGTCTCGCAATTTTTCCAAATAATTAATTCGGGTGGTTAATTCATCACGCCATGAAGTAGATAATGCCTGCCAATCATCCTTGTCAGGCGTTCGACTGTTAGGTAGGGTCGCTAAAGCACTTTTAATGTCAGCCAAACTCAAACCGACTTTTTGTGCCGCTTTAATCACCGAAACACGACGCAGTACATCTTTTTTATAGCGGCGTTGATTACCTTGATTTCGCCAACTACGTATCAGTTTTTTTTCTTCATAGAAATGTAAAGTAGATACTTTGACGCCACAACGCTTAGCGACATTTCCTATGGTTAAATTAGCTTCATCTGCCATGTTTCATTTCCTTGAGATTTTTGACATAAGAGTAATAATATAAGTTTATTAAAAATAAAGCTTTACCTCAAGGTAACTTGAGGTTTTATAGTGGTGTCACTTTCAATCAATTAGGCGTGACCAACATGAAATATATTCAAACAAGTTCTGAAGAGCAAACTAGAAATAAAACTAACGATCTAAAAAATAAAGCATCATTTCTATCAACTTTTTTGCAAGTTTTTAACACCACAATGCAAGTAAAATAATTTCACTGCTTCACCTGTAAATATATAATAAGGATACTTATGCTTCACATTGAACACTTAAATTTAGTCGTAAACGACATTCCAAAAACGTTAATTTTTTATAAGGCGGCATTTCCACATTGGTACGTAAGAGGTGAAGGCAAAGGAGAATGGTCTGGTGTAGCACGTAATTGGCTACACTTTGGTGATGACTATCAATACCTCACATTTAATGACGACGGTATTACTGAAAATCGAGATTTGAGTGGTCATCAAGTAGGTTTAGCGCACTTTGCCTTTGTTACGAATAACTTAACGGCTATGAAACACAGATTAGCTAAAGCGGGTTTTGAAGTTCATAAACAGGGAGCAGAGCATCCACATCGGGCAAATTTATATTTTCTCGACCCTAATGGCTTTGAAGTAGAGTTTGTTCAATATTTTAGCGATTTACCTGAACAACGAAATAGTGGCGACGAATAATACCTACATCCTCTACATAAAAAGGGCATCACTCAATTAGTGATGACCTTTTTTACAATAATAAGACCGTGATCAGTACAGTTAGATTACCGCTGTCTCCATGCTTTGTTTATATTTAGCTAGGGTTTCTCTTCGCTCTGCAAATAACAAATAGAAACTAGGTAACACAAACAATGTAAATATTGTGCCAATAAACATACCTGCCACAAGGATAATACCAATACTATTTCTTGCCTCAGCACCTGCTCCAGTAACTAATACTAATGGAAAATGGCCTAAAATAGTTGCTGCGGTAGTCATTAATATCGGGCGTAAACGTGTCGTAGCTGCCTCAGTAACAGCAGCTAACTTATTTGCCCCTTGCTCTTGCGCATGATTAGCAAACTCTACAATTAAAATACCATTTTTAGCAATCAAACCAATTAAGGTGATCAAGCCAATTTGCGAGTAAATATTAATCGTTGTTAGTTCAATATACGGTAACAATAATGCACCCGATAACGCTAAAGGCACACAACCTAAAAGCACAACAAGTGGATCTCTAAAGCTATTGAATTGAACGGCTAATACTAAGAATACAATTAATAACGAAACCCCTAGCACCATTACTAAAGTACTGCCTTCTTTACGAAGCTGACGTGACTCACCTGCATAATCAATACTGTAACCCGTAGGAAGAATATTTCTCGCCGCATTCTCTAACGTTGTGAGTGCTTTTTCTTTGTTAACACCCGGCGCAACACCACCATAGATTTTAAACGAAGCTTGTTGAGCGAACGTTGATAAATCACGCGGCACAGTTTTCCACTTTAAATCAGCTACGGCAGAAACAGGAATTAACTCTCCTGAAGGTATTTTAATATTAAGTGCCAAAATCTCTTCGGTTTTGCCACGCACGTTATTATCAACCATTGGAATAACGCGGTACGCTTTTCCGTCTGCATCAAAGCGATTAACGAAATTGCTCGATAATAAAATGCCTATTTGATCACTAATATCTGAAACATTCATACCAAGGTCAGCAATTTTTCGACGATCAAACTGCAATTCCACTTGAGGTAAATCTATTTTCAAGTCGCTATCTGCAAAAAGGAAATCTCCACTGGCAAAAGCCGCACCCACGAGTTCGTCAGCATAACTTTTCATTTCAGCATACGATGCAGAAGACTTGACCACCATTTCAATTTCAAATTGTCCGGCTGTTGGCAATGATCCTGGTAATATAGGCAACATATTCAAACCTGGTATCTTTGATAATTTTTCATACATTTGAGGTACAAGATCTTGTGTTGAATAATCACGATCGTCAGCACCGACTAATTTTAAACCGCCAAAACCGCCAGATGTGAATAATAATTGCCAAACTTTCAAGCCACCTTCAATCTCTTGTAGCGTATTAACCACAGGCCCCATCTGGCTAACGTTATAATCTAATGAAGAATCAGGGGGTGACATAACAACAAACATCACCATCGCTTGATCTTCAACAGGCGCTAACTCTTTTTGAGATTGGAGATAAAAAGGCACGGTAAGTAAAGACACAACTGTAGCAATTAAAAAGACTTGTGCCTGCCATTTGAATATACGCTGTAATAACTTTCCATAGGCCTGTTGAATATTATCGAATAGATTGTTTACTTTTCGTGTCAACCAACCTTCTTCACCACCTTTAGGCAGAATATGTGCACTCATTACTGATGATAAAGTTATAGCAACAATGCCTGAAATAATAACGGCGATCGCCAAAGTAAAAGCAAATTCTTTAAAAAGAACGCCGGTTAACCCTGATAAAAATCCAATAGGAGCATATACAGCAGCAAGCGTTAAGGTCATTGAAATAATAGGTACTAAAAGCTGGCGTGAACTTTCTAACGCGGCATCAAACTTTGAATACCCTTTTCGCATTAATCGCGCAACATTCTCTACAACAACAATAGCGTCATCCACCACTAATCCAACGGATAATACAATCGCTAAAACGGTTAACAAATTCAGTGAAAATCCCATAAACGACATTGCTGCCACAGCGCCCAGAATTGAAATGGGTATGGTAATTAACGGCACCATCGCACTTCGAAATGATCCCATTAATAAGAGAACCACTAGCCCAACCAATACAACGGTTTCAATGAGCGTAATGAATATTTCACTTAATGCATCACGCATATAAAGTGTGCCGTCAAAAGCAAAATCAATTGACATACCTAAAGGAAGCGTTTGATTAATCTCTGCAATTTTTTCATAAAGGCTATCACCAATATCAATTTCATTAGCACCAGGTAATGGCCAAATCGAGATATAAACGGTGTCATTATCATTGAGTCTTGCGGTAACACTAGCGTCTTCAGCAGCTAATTCTATACGTGCAATATCTCGTAAATGAATCGTTGCGCCATCATGACTAGAGATCACTAATTGCTCAAATTCATTCACAGAAGTTAACTGGCTATTAGCAACAATATCTATACGCTGTCGGCTGTTTTCGGCATACCCCATTGTCGCAATACTATTATTTGTCGCTAAGGCCTGATAAACCTCTTTAGCACTTAAATTAAAAGCGGTTAATGCTTCAGTGTTAAGCCAAATACGCATAGCGGGAGTTCTTGCTCCTTCAATACCAACACGCTGCACACCTTCAATAGAATTTAGTACAGGATTAACACGTCGAGTTAAGTAATCGGTCACTTTTGATAATTCGTTGCCATTTGCATTAACGTTTAAATAAAACACAGCAAAAGGGCGATCAGCACGACTAACTGAAACGATTGGGTCTTGAGAACCGGCAGGTAATTCATAACGAATTTGACTTAATCGCGCGGTTAATTCAGCTAACGCAAGCGTACTATTTTCATTTAAGTTAAGCCAAGCGGTAACTTTACTACTGCCAGATGTGGTTTTTGATTCAACATACTCGACACCAGGCACCGTTGCTGCTGCACGCTCTATTGGTTCAGTGACAAAGCCTTGCACGACCTCTGCTGAAGCACCAATATAATAAGTATCGATGACCAACGAAGCACTTTCTATTTTAGGAAACTGTAATACAGGTATTTTGCTGATTGACCAAAGACCTGCCAAGCAAATAATAATAGACAAGACTAGGGCGACGACAGGACGACGGACAAAAATATCCATCACTGAAGCTTTACTTGTTGAAACGAGATTAGGAGTTGTTTTCATTGCAACCTCCTACTTTTTATCAGCAGTGTTAGCCGCCAACGATTCAGCAACAAATACTTTCATTTCTGGAAACAGTTTAAATGCTCCCTTAGTCGCAATAAGTGTTCCTTCATCTAAGCCAGATAACACCATAACGGTATCCGTATTACGTTCACCTAAAATGACTTTAACTTGTTTTGCTCGGTATGCTCCTTCTCCTTCACTTTCTAGGACAAAGACATAACTTCCTAATGGATCACGCGTGATCGCTACATCAGGCACAGATATTAGCGCAGTCTTAGCCGCAATAGGTGAGTAAACACTTACTAATGTATTTGGTTTCAATGCTAATAATGAAGATTTTATCTGTGCTCGATATTTTAAACTACGTGATTGACGTGCAAGTTGTGGATCAACCGCAATAATTTCAGCATCAAAAGATAAAGCTTGATTCATTGGGCTAACTTTTACTAACGAACCTAACGATAATTCAAGATAAATTTGCGGCAGGTTAAAGTCAATCCATGTATATTCATTAACGCCAATTAAGCTAAGCACTTGACTGTTTTTGTCGAGATATTGACCCATTTCAAGGTTATGAATACCTATTTTCGCATCAAAAGGTGCGCGTAGTTTTTTCTTAGAAATGGCGGTTTCTAATATCGCTGCCTCTGATTTAGCGATCTCAACTGAAGCTTGAGCTTGGTCAACAAGCTCATCACTAATTTCGTTGTTTTTCTTTAGTTCAAGATAACGACGATACGTTTGATTCTTTAAGGTTAATTGAGCTTGTGCGGCAATTAAACGTGCATCTTCATCACGATGATCAATCTCTACTAAGATCTGACCTTTTTTCGCTAAGCTACCTGACTTCGCATTTAGTTTAATTATTTGTCCTGCAAGTTCATTATGAAGTGACAACGATTTAAAGGCTTGCACTTCTCCACTCACTTTAAGCGTTTGTTGATAGTCCACACGAACAGTTTCTGCCGCATTTACCGTTGCCGAAGGTTCAAACATTTCTGTCCCTTCTGATGCAGCTTGTTGTAATGATGACTTATAAAAATACAAGCCGCTGATAACAGCCGCTAAAATGATAAGAGTCACAATCCATTGACGGATTTTCATAGTTATTCCTTTATTTCAATTTTGTAATTTGCGTTTCCGCATAAAGTTTTGTTATCTAAGTTTGAGTTCTACGAGCATACGACATACTTTTTCAATGTCCTCACTCTTTAATTTATCTTGAAAATCAAATGAATTTAGAAAGCGTTGTAAGTTGAGAATATGTACATTATTTACCGCTAAAGATGATACACACGCTTGGCCATCACTTTCTTGCTGATTGCTCCGACCATGGTGCATTCGCACTGTTTGAAAATAGCCCACGGATAAAGACCATGCACCAACATTTATTTCTTCTAGATCACTTGGATTTGATCCCAATTCCTTACTATCCACAGCAGCTTTTAAAAGTGCTTGAAAAGAGTCTTCACACACTTTGCAACAGTTGAACATGTAATCAAGCCAACGTTGAGAACTGCGCTTCATAATCGAACATGTATTCACTATGCTTTCGAGCTGATCATCAAAGCTATACATCTGTACTTTGGTGAAATCCAATAAGCTCAATGCAATAATTCGTTCCGGTGTCGTGAGTGGCAACGCGAGCACTTGGCTGAATACTTTTTGCTTTTCTTGATACATTTTTGTTGCCAATGCAATGAGTAAATCTTCTTTACATTGCACGAACTTATAAACAGATCCCATTGACAGACCGGCTGACTTAGCAATTGATGACATAGAAAAATCTAATAACGTACTTTCTTCTATTGCTGTTACCGCTGCAAACAAGATTAATTTCTCTTGTTCTTCAAGGCTAAATTTTGGAGCTGGAGCCATAATAATCTCTTTTAGTAAATCCATTCGAACATCATTCGAACGGCATTATATAGATTTAGAGCCAATGTGCAATATGAATACGGGGAATTGGCAAAATGAACCACTAATTACGTGATAACTTTAGTTTAAATAACTAGATAGGCTTGGTATTGTAGAGGTAACAAAATAAAACTTGAGATGTATTATGTTTCCCAACTGGCAATTAGTTACATTAAGTATTGGTTATATTGGCCTGCTTTTTCTTATTGCATTTCTAGGAAATAAATATCGTCATAAAATAGCGAGAAAAAGTCAGGGTATTATTTATGCACTAACGCTTGGCGTTTACTGTACGTCTTGGAGTTTTTTAGGTACGACTGGCCAAGCATCTACTAACTTCCTTTCCCATGTTCCTATTTATTTAGGCCCTATTTTATTATTTGTTTTTGCTTGGCCTTTTATTCAACGTATTGTGCGTGTCAGTTTAAAATTAAATTTAACGTCTCTCGCCGATCTTCTCGCTTCTCGTTACGGAAAATCACACAACCTCGCGATTATGGTAACGATTGTCGCTTTAATTGGCACCATGCCCTATATTGCATTACAGCTAAAAGCGATTGTTTATTCTTTTCAACAACTTCAAGCAGAACAAACGTTAGTGACGTGGCGTTTTGGACTCATTTCAAGTTTAGTGCTTGCTGGCTTCACGGTAATATTTGGTATTCGTCATATTGATGTTACTGAACGCCATCCTGGTGTAATGCTTGCGATTGCTTTTGAGTCTTTAGTCAAATTATTTGCCTTTCTAGCTGTGGGTGTTTTTGTTACTTTTTTTGTCTTTGATTCACCTATGGATCTTTGGTACAAATCGGGCGCGAATTTACAACTTGAGCAACAGCTTAATTTCCCTAATATGATGTCAATGATAGCCATGTTAGTCATTGTGATGGCAGCATTTTTATCGTTACCACGACAATTTCAAGTAATGGTGGTTGAACTTAAAGACCCTAAAGATACTAAGCTCAGTCGAAAAATATTCCCGCTCTATTTATTGGTTTTTGCTCTTTTTGCGGCACCACTTGGCATTGCTGGTCAAATGTTGTTAGGTAATAGCGTTCCTTCAGATGCTTATGTTTTATTTTTGCCTTGGCATCAAGAGCAAACATGGTTAACACTATTTGCCTTTCTTGGCGCTATTTCTGCCGCTAGTTCCATGGTCATTATTTCATCTATTGCTTTGAGTACAATGTTAAGTAATGAAATAGTATTCCCTTATATTTTTCGCGCTAGCAAAACTAAAAATACAGATTTTGATCAGTTTCGTATTCGCTTACTCAATATCCGAAAAGTACTGGTATTCCTCGTGATTCTTCTGGGTTATGGCGTGTTTTTAATGACATCGCCAGATACACTAAGTTCGTTGGGAGAAATTGCTTTTGGGGCATTTGCACAGTTAACCCCTGCTCTCGTCGCCGCATTTTATTGGCGTAGAGCAAGTTTAACCGGTGTATATGCGGGTATTCTAATTGGTTTTTCGCTCTGGTTTTTACTCAACTTTATTCCACAATTTGGTTTGTATGAGCAACCTTTTACCGATAGTTTCCTTTCGGCGAATACCACAGTAAGCTTACTCAGTTTGGCTGTAAATATTTTGGTGATGTGGGCATTGTCACAAATAAGTCGTCAAAGTGTGCAGGAACGTGTGCAAGCTTCACTATTTCTAGAGTGGCAAGCACCTCAACCATTAAGTTCACAGAAAAAACGTCATGTTGATGAGCGCGATCTAGAAGTATTAGTGTCGAGGTTTGTCGGTGAAGGAAAAGCAAAAATTAGTTTTAAGCAATTTCAACAAGGTATTGTCAAAAAAGAATTGACTCAACACGATTACAATCAACAATTATTACTGCATACAGAAAATACGCTGGCAAGTGTTATGGGGGCGTCATCAGCACGTTTAGTGCTCTCTTCAGCGTTAGACGGACGTGATATTGCCCTCGATGAAATCGCTGTTTTGGTTGAAGATGCTTCCAGCCAACAGCGAACATTTAGCCAAAATTTATTACAAAGCGCGATTGAAAATGCCAGTGAGGGAATTTCTATTGTTGATAATGAACTCAAACTCGTGGCATGGAATAAAAAATATATCGACTTATTTTCTTATCCTAAAGAGCTAATTTATAAGGGTTGCCCAATAAAGCACCTTATTCGTTATAACGCCTCTCGAGGTCTATGTGGGGATGGCGAAATAAGTCGTCAAGTGGAAAAGCGTTTAGAGTATTTAAGAAATGGCAGCCCTCACAGTTCGGAGCGAGAACATCCGGACGGACAAGTCATTAGAATTCAAGGCAACCCTCTACCGGGCGGTGGCTTCGTGATGTTATTTTCTGATGTTACTGCATACAAAGAGGCCGAAAGAGTATTAAAAGATACTAATATTGATTTAGAAGCCATTATCACTGAGCGTACAAAAAAATTAGAAAAAACAAATGAAGATTTAGACATTGCACGAGAAAAAGCAGAGCAAGCTCATATAAAGAAAAGCCTATATTTGAAAGCCTGTAGCCATGACTTAATGCAACCTTTAGAAGCAGCAAGACTGTTTACTTCTGCATTGAGTAGTCAGGGTAACTTAAGCGAAAGTCAGTTCAGGCAAGTTAAGAATATTGACCACTCTTTAAAAGTTGCTAACGACTTACTTTCTGATTTAGGTGAAATAGCACGTATCGAAAGTGGTAATATTACTGCTCATTACACTACGTTTTCAATTAACGATTTATTTAAAGATTTAGCGCAAGAGTTCTCTGCATCTGCAGAAGAATATGATGTTGAATTTAGAGTTGTCTATTGTAAAGCGTGGATCACTTCTGACCGAAATTTATTACGTCGTATTCTTCAAAACCTAATCGGTAACGCATTTCGTTACGCTAGCCCTGGTAAAGTTTTATTAGGGGCTCGCATCATTGATAAGCAAGTGAGTATTCAAGTCTTAGACAATGGTCCCGGTATACCATTAGAAAAACAAGAGCTCGTTTTCGAACAATTTACCCAATTAGAAAACAATCCAAATCATGCAAGCAGAGGCCTTGGATTAGGTCTTAATATTACGCAGAGTTTAGCGCAGTTGTTAGGGCACCCTCTCTCTTTAAAATCTAAAGAACACCAAGGTTGTAAGTTCTCAGTTGCTATCACCAAAGCTCATCGACAATTTAATATTGAAATTGAGAAGCCCGTCGTAAAAATAGGATTAAAAGACGTAACTGTCATGTGTATTGATAATGACCCTGATGTTCTTAATGGCATGATTGAGTTGTTAGGTGCTTGGCATTGTAATGTGTTGTCAGCTGACTCATTTGAACAAGCGAAAAAAGTATTTCGCAACCATCAAAATGACATTGAAATATTATTGGTTGATTACCAGCTTAATAATAACCAAGACGGTCTAACACTAACTGCAGAGCTTAGAGATTCCGCAAATCATTTCATACCCGCGATTTTAATTACTGCGACAACAGAAAGCGATATTGAAGAAAGAACACATAAAGCGAATATGGGTTTTATGAAAAAGTTGGTTAAACCCGCGGCACTTCGCGCAATGATGAGCGCGATGTTAGCGAAGAAGTTACAAGATAATTATTCAGAGTAACGTTAAAATAATTATCTTTTTCTATTGATTGAGATTTGGTTCAGAAACATTAAGTGGTGCAATGGCGATAACGGCTTGTGTTCTATTACGGACATTCAACTTTCTAAAAATAGCAGTTGCGTGAGCTTTTATTGTTGCTTCTGATACATTGAGGTCATAAGCAATTTGTTTGTTTAGCAAGCCTTGTGCGAACATCATTAGAATTCGATATTGCTGCTGAGTCAAACTAGCGACACGCTCAGCAATATTTGTGTCTCCATCATCCTTATTCGATTTTTCGAAGCTCTCAGGAACCCAAACTTCACCCATTAATATTTGTTGGATTGCGAATATAATCGTTTCGACTGGGGTCGATTTTGGTACAAAGCCAGCTGCGCCATATTCCATGGCTTTACAAATGGTATCGTTATCTTCATGAGCAGAAATCATCACTACCGGTATTTGTGGAAAATGATTACGCACATGAATCAAGGTATTAAAACCATGTGCTCCGGGGATATTCAAATCTAATAGAACTAAATCGCTGTCAGTATTTGCTGAAAGCTGTTCTTCAAGCTGCTCTATGGTTTGCGCTTCTAACCACTGAGTTTTATTAAATTTAACGTCAAGTGCTGCTAACAACGCCTGTCTGAACAAAGGGTGATCATCAGCAACTATTATTTTTTCTGGCTGGAACATAATTTAATACCTTAGAATTTCCTATCATTGAGTATAACGCTTTGCAAGAAAATGTTTATTAGACTTTAGGCTAACAAGTAATACCATTGTCATTAAGTTTGTGATCTTGTTGTGCACAGGAAAATATTTCAGAGCAAGGCCCTAGATTGAACAATAGCAGGGTAATTTTGGATTGATTTTAGAAGACTGGGTTGAATTTATTTAGGCACAACAAGCATTGTGCCTTTAATAAATTCAACAGAGTAATCTATCCGCTCAAACAATATATTAGATTTTTTTAGGAATATTCTTAAGAACAGCAATCAATAACTGCCAGTAAAGCGCAACAGCCTCAATGTTCACTTTTTCATCAGGTGAATGAGGAAATTTAATGGTAGGACCAAACGATACCATGTCCCAATTAGGGTAAGCTGTTTTAAATAAACCACATTCTAATCCTGCATGAATTACCATGATTTCAGGCACTTTATTAAAAAGCTGTTGGTAAGTATCTCGTACGTTCTTCATGATGCTTGAACGGGTATCGGGCTTCCAACCAGGATAAGCACCTGAAAATTCAACCTGTGCATCGGCTAATTCAAAAACTGACTTAACCATAGATTCTGCCATTAAACGGCCATCGTCATGTAAACTACGAATAAGTGACATAGCAACAAGGTTACGGCCTTTACAGCGTACTACACCTAAGTTTAGCGATGTTTCGACAATACCTTCAATATCGTCACTCATACGAACAACGCCATTTGGACAAGCATTTAACGCATTTAGAATAGATGTCTGCGTTTCACTACTCCAACATTCATCAAAAATTTCTGGTGAAATAAGCAACATCTCTATATCGGTTTCAACACTGCCTAATGTCGAGCGTAATGTCGCTAAATAATCAGCTAAACTTGCTTTAAAAGGTTCAACATCTTTTGTAGCAATAACGAAGCTAGAGTCAGCTTCACGAGGAATAGCATTGCGTAAACTACCACCATTTAAATCGACTAAACGCAGATCAAACTGTTGGCTCGCTTCCAGTAAAAAGCGTACTAAAAGTTTATTCGCATTGGCGCGACCTGTATGAATATCAACACCAGAATGACCACCTTTTAAGCCTGAGATAGACAGCGTAAAAGAAGTTACATTTGCAGGTGCATCTTCAAATTTCAGCTTAAAGGTTGCTTCTGCGTCAATACCGCCGGCACAACCCATGTATATTTCGCCTTCTTGCTCAGAGTCGGTATTAATTAAAATATCACCTTCTAACCAGCCTGCTTCTAAGCCAAAAGCGCCTGTCATTCCTGCTTCTTCGTCTATCGTTACTAATACTTCTAATGGGCCATGCGGGATATCGTCGCTTGCTAGAACAGCTAAAGCTGAACATAAGCCAATGCCATTATCAGCGCCTAATGTTGTGCCTTCAGCTGTAACCCATTGCCCATCGGCCTCTTCAATAATGTAAGGTTTTATAGGATCAATTAAGAAGTCATGAACGGTGTCTGCATTTTTTTGTGGAACCATGTCCATATGTGCTTGAAGAATAACGCCTTGGCAATTTTCCATACCTGCAGTGGCTGCTTTCTTAATGAAAAGATTACCGACGGCATCTTCCTTTACTGCTAAACCTTGTTCTTGTGCCCAAGCTTGGATCCAAGCAGATATTTTTTGTTCATGTTTTGAAGGGTGTGGAATACTGCATACTTTTTCAAATAACTGCCATAAATCCGTTGGTTGAAGCTGTGATAAATCACTCACATTAGTTCCTTAACTTTTATTTTTATACTTGTTGTTTTATATATTATTTTTTAAACGATTTTCTATTTTCCGGCCATTAAAAATTGCCATTGCTCATTAAAGTCATCACTCGGCTTTTTGGAAAAGCCTGAACGCACATATTGACTAATTTTTCCTTCAACGAACGAACATAAAATATTCGCTAAAGCTTGTTCTGAAATGCTAAAGCTTTTGCCTTCACGTAATTTTCGTTCGCGTAATACTTGTTTGAATTGTGATTCAAGTTTTTCAAAATACTGATTCACGCGCGCACGTAATCTTTCGTTTTCACCCATTAAGGCGTCACCTGCTAATATGCGAGACATACCGGGGTTGCGTTCAGAGAAAACCAACAACACGTGTAAGATATGATGACACCTTACTAATGCTTCTTTGTGATCACTCAGAATTAAATTCACTCGTGAAAAAGTTGACTCTTCAATAAAATCAATTAAACCTTCGAACATACGTGCTTTAGAAGGAAAATGACGATAAAGCGCAGCTTCTGAAACGCCAACTTCAGCGGCAAGCTTAGCGGTAGTTATTCGCTGACCTGGACAAGTTTCTAGCATTTTTGCTAAACACTCTAAAATTTGTTGCTTACGATTAGGTTTTTGCGCTACTGACATAAATTTTTCTCTTATTATTGTTATTTATAGTATTGCGAAATTAATTGCACTAATTGCTCTGCAAGTATTTGTTTCGATGCTAATGGCAACTCAGTTTTATTATTGCGCGAATAAACCGTTAATGCATTATCGTCACTGTTAAAGCCTTGACCTGAAAGTGCAACATTATTGGCTGCAATCATATCAAGATTTTTTCTTTTTAACTTCCCTAACGCATAATGTTCAACGTCTTGTGTTTCTGCTGCAAATCCCACGGTAAAAGGTTTCGCTGCTAAAGCGGCAACATCTGCAACGATATCAGGATTTTTCACTAAATTAATTTGCATATCATCAGCTGATTTTTTTATTTTTTGTGGAGAAACTTCTTCCACTCGATAATCTGCGACGGCGGCACATGCCACAAAGACATCCGCATTTTTTGCAAGCTCAAGTGCCTGTTGGTGCATTTGCAAAGCACTTTCCACAGCAATTTTCTCACAGCCTTTTGGTGTTGGAATACTGACGGGGCCAGAAATTATTTTCACATTCGCACCGGCTATTTGTGCCGCTTGTGCAATGGCATAACCCATTTTTCCTGAACTGTGATTAGAGATATAACGCACGGGGTCAATGGCTTCTCGTGTAGGTCCGGCGGTAACTAACCAAGTTTGACCTGATAAATCAGTGGTATTAACCCTTGCAGTTCGCTGAAAAAAATTACAAGTAAGTGTCACTAATTCATCAACATCTAACATTCGACCAAGGCCAACATCGCCACAAGCTTGGGCGCCAGAACCTGGGCCAAAAACTTCAAATTTTCTCGAAATAAGTTTGTTAATATTTTCTTGAGTAATTTGAGCGTGCCACATCTGTTGATTCATCGCTGGAGCAATCGCAATTGGCGAACTTGTTGCTAAACAAATAGTTGTGAGTAAATCATTCGCCATACCACAGGTTATACGTGCAATAGAATCTGCAGTGGCCGGTGCTATCAATATAAAATCAGCCCACTTTGCTAATTCAATATGTCCCATTGCTAATTCTGCTTGGGTATCAAGCAAACTATCAGAAACGGCATTAGCAGAAACGGCTTGTAAAGTTAATGGGGTGATAAAAGCCTGCGCCGCTGCGGTCATGACCACACGCACATCGGCGCCGTGCTCTTTTAAACGACGCACTAATTCGGGTGTTTTATAAGCAGCAATACCGCCCGTAATACCCAGAACTATTTTTTTTCCCTGTAGAATTTGCATAAACTGCTAATCTTAATAACGGTAAGTGGCGATAAGATACCATTAATTTGTACAATTATAAATTGGCTTTGCAAGGATGCGATGATGTTAAAAGATTGGCTAGAAAATGAAAAACCAAGGGAAAAGTTGCTCCACAAAGGACCCAGCAGCTTAAGTGATGCAGAATTACTGGCAATATTTTTACGTACAGGTGTAAAAGGTTGTCATGTTGTGGATCTAGCGCAAAAACTTTTGAAAAGCTTTGGCAGCATTGCCGCTATTTATCGTGCAACTGAACAAGAGTTTTGTGAACATCATGGTTTAGGCATAGCAAAATATGTGCAATTACAAGCTTGTTTGGAAATGTCTAAACGATACCTTGCTGAACAGCTACATAATGGGACCGCATTAGACTCTTCTCAAAGGACACGGGATTTTTTAATCAGCGAATTGCGTGGTGATACTCGAGAAGTTTTTGCCGTAATTTTTTTAGATAATCAGCACAAAGTTTTAAAATTTGAACGATTATTTTTTGGTACGATCAACGCAGCAGCGGTTTACCCCAGAGTGGTTGTTGAACAAGCATTAAAGCAACAAGCTGCTGCCGTTATACTGGCGCATAATCATCCTTCAGGTATTGCTGAGGCAAGCATAGCTGATAAACAAATTACCAAAAGGTTAGAGCAAGCATTAAACTTAATTGACATACGTGTGATCGATCATATTATAGTTGCTGGTAACAAATGCTACTCATTTGCTGAACACGGTGAGTTATAACTAATCTAGATAAGAGAGGGGAATGAAATGAGTGAGCCTGAATCAATTGATGAGAATGAAAGTGAAAGTGAACGACGAAAGTTTTTCCGTTTAGATATGGAAAAAGAGTTGGTTGATATTATTTGGGTCAATGATCAACAGCAACAATTTCAACGAAAAATTACATGCTTAGATTTTTCACGTGGCGGATTAAAGCTAGATTGTGACCATAGTATTCCACTTCAAACTGAAGTTACAGTCGTTTTCAAAGTTGCCAACCCAAACAGTCAAAATTTGTACGGTAAAGTTATTCGTTGTACCGAACAATCGAACGGTTACTTTGAATTAGCATTACGTTTGGACAGTAAAAAAGCAAAATAAAATATTTGCACTATAATTAATGCTCGACGTTTGTGTTACAACAAGAGGTAAGGACATTTTATATTATGATGATATTAGTTGGTGGTGAAAAAGGTGGTAGCGGTAAGAGTTGTTTAGCACAAAACTTAGCCGTTTATTTTGCCCGTGATAAAAAAGCTATTGTGCTTATGGTTGATTGTGATCCCCAAAGAACAACGTCGGATTGGATCCAAGCAAGAAACGCAGATCCTTCATTACCTGCGATAAACTGCATTCAGCTCTACGGAAAAATTCGTAACGATTTACTCAGTTTAATGCAGCATTATGATTATGTTATTGTCGATTGTGGTGGGCAAGACAACCTCGCATTACGCGCTGCAATGTCGGTTGCTGACCATGTTATTATTCCGCTTCGTCCTAAACGTCGAGATTTAAAAACAGTTCCTCACATGGAAGACATGCTCAGTACGTGTAAAATGGTTAACCCTAAAATGCTCGCTTCATTTGTAATCACTCAATGCCCGTCATTACCTAATCAAGCTAAGCGCATTTTAGAAGCAAAAGAAGTCTGTCACTCATATGGTATTAACGTATTAAACGCGGTAACCTTTAATCGTAATGTTTATGATGATAGCGAAGAACAAGGCTCTTCAGTATTAGAAATAGATCCTCAGGGCAAAGCAGCAATAGAAATGACTGCGATAGCTGAAGAATTATTAGCAATGAAACCGGACAACTCTCATGAGTTTAACTGATCTAAAAAAATCGAAACAAGGAAAGCAGAATAAAAGGAGTTTTACTGTTGATGAGTTTATTGCTGACGCGGAAAACTATGCGTTAGGGCACCCTGAAATCGTCAACAGCTCAGTTACAAAAAATGTTGGTATCGAACAAGCAATCATCGCTGCGAAAGAACAATTAGTCAGAAAAAAAGCGAAGACTCATAAACCTTTTCGTCATGCGACGTTCACGCTCAGTGAGCAAGCAATTGATCAATTACAACACCTTGCTAAGGATACTAATTTAGCCAAATCACATATTATTCGAATTTTAATTAACGAGCTTTGTGATGAAGAGCAGCACGACAAACTCAAAAAACTACTAGATTCAGGCATAAATTAATAACAATATTTTATTTATTTGTTTGATAACTCTGCAAATACAGTGCTAAATATCATCAAAAAAACCAAAAAAAACACTTTAAATAACTGATAAATAAGAATATATTAATCGAATATGGTTTTTTTTTATTAATACTAGCTTTCATTTTTCAGTTTCACTATAATATGCCACCTTTTTCAGGATCCCGAGGCGACGGTCTTGGGGAATAATAGTTCGACCTGGAATTAATTTTTGGAGTACTCAGAATGTCTAAAGTTTGCCAAGTAACAGGCAAAGTGCCAATGGTTGGAAACAACCGTTCACATGCAAGAAACGCGACTCGTCGTCGTTTTTTACCAAACCTTCAATCTCACCGTTTTTGGGTTGAGAGCGAAAATCGTTTCGTTAAATTACGTTTAACTCCGAAAGGAATGCGTATTATCGATAAGAAAGGTATTGATGTAGTATTAACTGACATCCGTGCCCGTGGCGGAAAAGTTTAACAACTACTTTTAGAGGAAATTATTATGCGCGATAAAATTCGTTTAGTTTCTAGTGCCGGTACTGGTCATTTTTATACTACAGATAAAAATAAAAAGACTATGCCTGAAAAGATGGAGATCAAGAAATTTGATCCACGTATCCGTCAGCACGTTATGTACAAAGAAGCTAAAATTAAGTAATTTTAATTTTAGTTTTAAAAAACCCAGCAATTGCTGGGTTTTTTATTGCCTAAAATTTAGTATCATCGTTATTCTATTAATTAATGATGATGATTTTCATGAAGCTTTCTCGTACTGGTTGGAATAACGTTATTATTTTTTCAGTAATGATTTTTATTCTTGTTATTAACGTCACTAATAAAAAACTATACTCATCTGATGATGATCAGCAGAAAACTATCTTTTCCAATCACGCTGTTATTCTATCATTAGCAATTAATCAGCAAGTTTCTATTGAACGAATAGGAAGAACATGGCGAGCAACGCCAGCAAAAATATCAGGACAAGCATTAGATCAAATGATGTTAACTTGGCATGAGACTGAAGGTAACATTTTGGCTGAACCGCCTGAGCTTGACCGTCAAATGGCTTTAATCATTTCAGTTGAGTTAGCAGGCGAAACAAAAGCACAATTACTTAACTTATTTATTACCAACAATGAATTCATCATCTTTAATGAACAGCAAAAAAGATGGTTATCGTTCCCTCTTGTTATATTTTCACAACTTATACCAAATGAAATATTAGCAAGCTAACACTACGTATTCACCGAAGACTATAAGAAGATCATACAAATGACTGATAATAAATTACAGCGCTGCGCCATACTCACAATGAACAACTTGGATGATTTCGAAGCATACGATAACTTAATTGAGCAACCTCTGCTCACTTTAGGTTGGCAGATGCACATGGTTTCATGGCGCGATGAAAGCGTGAACTGGAATGACTATACAGCTGTTATAATTCGCTCACCATGGGATTACCAAGACGACGCACCTGCATTTTTGAAAGTGCTCAATAAGATTGAACAATCGAGTGCGCATCTTGAAAATAGCTTACAAACGGTTGAATGGAATATTGATAAAAAATACTTACGTGAACTAGAAAGTAATGGTGTAAATATTGTTAAAACACTTTGGCGTGAGAATTTGACTCAGAAACATGTCGCTGAATATTTTACTGAATTAAATGTTGATCAATTAGTCATCAAACCTCGTATAAGTGCAAATGCTGATAATACTTTTTGGTTAACCAAAGAGAATCATCAAACATTTCATCCACAACTTGAAAAAGCATTTTCAACAAGTGAATTTTTAGTACAGCCTTTTATGGAAAGTGTCATTAATGAAGGTGAGTTCTCATTGTTTTATTTCAATGGCGTATACAGTCACGCTATTTTGAAAACACCAAAAGACAGTGATTTTCGTGTACAGGAAGAGCATGGTGGACGCTTAGCAGCAATAACACCTGAAACAAGCTTAACAAATCATGCAGAAGGGACCCTCAATGCCATTAAAGCGCAAATAGGCATGCCGTTGTATTCTCGTGTTGATTTTGTACGTTCTGAGCAAGGTTTTGCGCTTATGGAGGCTGAACTCATTGAACCTTCGTTATATTTTAATATGGATGAACAGTCAGCAACGCGTTTTGCCCAAGCCTTTGTTAATCGTATGCAGTCATTAACACTGTAACTTTAAAATTTAATCCAACGCAGAGTTATTATGCCAGAATTACCTGAAGTAGAAGTTTGCCGACAAGGCATTAGCCCACACGTTTTAAATCAAACTGTCACTCAGGTGATTGTGCGTAATGCCAAGTTACGTTGGCCGATACCAGATAGTGTACAAAGTATGATTGGTCATAGTGTTCATAGCGTTGAACGGCGCTCTAAGTACTTACTGATCAAATTCTCACATGGAACTTTAGTTTTACATCTAGGCATGTCGGGGACTATTCGAGTGATAAATGAAAATACGCCTATCGCTAAGCATGATCATTTTGATTTAGTCTTCGCTCACGGTAAAGCTTTACGCTTGAATGATCCTCGACGTTTCGGTGCTGTTTTATGGTTTAAAGATGATATTGACGAACGTGGCTTATTGAGTAAATTAGGCCCTGAACCATTAAGTGATAGCTTCTCTTATGGTTACTTATTTAATAAAGCTAAGAATAGAAAAGTCCCCATAAAGACCTTCCTCATGTCAAATCCCGTTGTCGTGGGTGTTGGGAATATTTACGCCAATGAAGCGTTGTTTAAAGCCAAAATTTTACCGACAGTATTAGCATGTACCATTTCTGAAGTACGTTTTGATCAACTCACGGATATTATCAAAACAGTCTTAACGGCAGCGATTGCTCAAGGTGGCACAACCTTAAAGGATTTTACTCAAGCTGATGGCCGCCCAGGATATTTTGCACAGGAATTATTAGTTTATGGGCGAGCAGGTAAGAAATGTAGAACCTGTGAAACCGTTTTAGAAGAGGTTAGGCAATCAAATCGCAGTTCGGTTTTTTGCCCAAGCTGCCAAACTGAATAAATATCATTATACAAGTGGAAATTTGATCTCTTGAATTATGAATGAGGCTGACTTTTTTCAGAAACATCTATCGTTTCTAAAATTTCTTCCTCTGGTTTGGCAAGTTTTTTAATTTCATCTTCTTGCTCCTCTGTTATTGGATAAATACTTTTTATCATACACTTTAAATTTGGTGTTTCAGGTGTTGAAAACGAATCAAATCGTGCATACAAAGATGAACCTGACGATCGGTTGATAATAAGTGCATTTGCCCAAGATATCTCCGAACAGAAGCCTGAAAGTTCAATCAAGTACTGTCTCTTGTGTGAAGAAGATAGCATGAGATATTCATTCGTTAAGCTATGCCATCCTCGAAATTTAAAAGTTGTTACTTTTTCTACATCTTCAAGGTTGTTCATTGTGAGATAATTTTGGAAAGCTATATTTTTTTCTTTGGCACTCAAGCCTTTATTGAGTGAGCAACCCGCTATAAAAATTAAGCCCGACAGTATCAGTAATTTAAATTTCATCATATCTCCTACATATATTTATATAATATATGATTATTATAACGTACTTAATTATCTCAGATTGTTTAATAATGATACTGCCTTGTTATTTTTTGTATCAACATAAAAAGGGAAAATAAATACTATGAGCACTCTTCTAAGGCCGTCTTTACGATAGGGTGTACAAATTGGCTCACATCTCCATTATGTATAGAAACTTCTTTGACTAAAGTAGACGAAATAAAAGAATTACCTTCTGATGGCGTTAAAAAAACGCTTTCTAATTCAGGTGATAAACGTCTATTCATATTCGCTAATTGAAATTCATATTCAAAATCAGACACTGCACGTAAACCACGTATAAGCACCTTAGCATTATTTTGTTTAGCAAAATCAACTAATAACCCACTAAATCCTATCACGATTACGTTTGGTAAATGTTTACTCACTTCTTCTATCATCGCCACTCGTTGCGCTAAATCAAAACGAGGTTTTTTACTTGGACTTGCGGCGACACCAACAATTACTTCTGAAAATAAATGGCTCGCTCGTTCAATTAAATCACTATGACCGTTAGTTACAGGATCAAAGGTGCCAGGATAAATCGCTTTTATTGTCATTATTCGTATCTTCTCGCTAAACTTAAAAACATTGTAAAGACTATTTTTAGTGAATGGAAACTTACAAAGACGAATTTGTTAAAGTATTTACTCGAAAAGCCTTTCCGTCAGTTCAATATTGATAGTATGATGGAAAATAAGACAATGGCATTAAACAGAAGTAACTAAAATGAAAACCCGCGATAAAATTATTCAGGCCAGCATTGAGCTTTTCAATGAACAAGGCGAGCGCAACGTGACAACAAATCATATTGCAGCGCATTTAAGTATTAGTCCGGGTAATTTGTATTATCATTTTAGAAATAAAGAAGACATTATTCTTTCCATCTACGAAGAATATGCACGCAACTTGTTATTAGACACAGTTCCTTTTGTTTCTCCTGATGTAAAACCTCTCGATACTATTATTTTATATATGGACGCTGTTTTTCAAGCATTAATGAAATTTCGTTTTTTCTACAGTAATTTGCCTGTCTTGTTAGCAAAAAATCCTTTATTGCATGAAAAATATGTTGATGTTCAATCTTCAATCGCTACGCGTGTTAGTGAAATGCTCTTGTCATTACGTAGTAGCGAAATGATGACGTTCGCTGATGAAGACTTGGCTGATATTGTTAGTATCTTGCGTTTGGTTAACACTTTTTGGTTAAGTTTTTATCAAACACAGAACAAAAATATTGAAATTACAGATGCTGTGTTTTACGAAGGTGTATTGAAAATATTGGTTATTATTCAACCTTACATTACCGAATCTTCAATGCCTGAATTTCTAGAAGCACGTACAATGTATCGTAAACGCTGTTTGGAAGTGGCAGAGGTCGCTTAGTGCCAATAAAATGAGTATTGATATGATGTTTTGGGGCCATATCAATACTATTGAAAAGTCGTACTTTTTACTTTTATGAGCAAAGTGCAATTAAATCCATATCATTGAAAAATGGTAACCAACCAACAAAAATATCATCTGTTCTTTCTGCAGACATTAATGGTAGATGTTTCACAGTTTCAATAATATCATTGTGTGTTAACGTTATTCTTTTATTCATATTTTTTGAATCCGAAAAATAATGTATAAAAGCAGGCGCCTCTGGATCTAATTCAATTATAACCTCAAGATCACCTAAATGAGACACCGAATTATCCGAGGTAAAAATACTTATTGGGTTAAGTAAATCTTTATGTTTACTCCAGAACGTTTTAATTTCAGTGACTTCTCTTAATGTTGTTAATGCAATTACAGGATCACATTCATTTACTATTTTAATAGCCTGTGTCGCATTATTTTTCGGTAAAGGTGCTGGTACCGCAATAACGCCAGCGAGAAGACAACCATAAAAAGTCACTACATAATCAATATTAGGTGGATAAAGTAATAAGACTTTATCCCCTACTTGTACTTTACTTTTTAAGAAATTAGCCACTGATATAGCTTCAGCCCAAAACTCTCTAAAGGTTAATTCAGTTAGTGGTTCCGTTTTAGAAGGCAGGAAGCTGAAAGCTATATCGTTAGGTTTAACCGTCACATGATGATGTAAATACTCAATAATTGTTTTAGGCATAATGTAATCACTCTTTCTATAGGTTTATGTAGTTACGTAAAAGGCATCGCTTATTTATTACTTAAAATATAATAATATTGCCTACTGTAACTACTATAAACCTGCCAAGATCTTGTCAAATACTGCCAAATTAAAGAATTAATGCTTCAATGTACACAAACTACGTTTCCCCTCTGAACTGGCGGAATAATACCAAAAATAGTCTTAAAATTGATAGCCAATTACTTCGTATCCCATTATAGTTTTATTGTTCACATACTTTATTTGTTAACAAATAGATAAAGAATTTTGAGCCTATCTGGAGTTTTGGTAGAAGTATTAAGTTTATATTTTATAACGCGATCCCTAGATAACATTGCAGGATATTGACTTAATATTTTCTACCGTTTTAAATTTATTCGTATGTCACAAACCTTTATTCATTCATCATACCCACTAACATACATATTCGTCATGAATTATTTACAGCGCCTTATCTCCAAATAATATCGATCTTTTTACAATTTGATTATTAACTTATGCAATGTTAATAATAAAGATATAGAATGTTAATTTTTTAGAGGTAATAATACATTTGTACTATATAATTTAGAAAACTATTTTATCAATAATAATAAATCACTTAACTCGATAGCTTAGATAAACACGCTAACAACATTAGGATAACAATGATGAAAATAACTAAATATTCTTTGCTCACCACCTTTTTTATTAGCTCGATTTGCTTTGCAGATTCACCCGTTCAAGAACAAATAACCTTACCCAGCATAATGGACGTTGTTAGTTTTTGTATGAGTGATAAAACATGCACAAGTGTCACTCCTATGGTTGAGGAGCAAGAGATCAATTATGACGTAAAATATGAAACGATACCTTTGATTACTGATCCTACTGAGGTAGATATTGATGAATAACAAATTTTTTGGATAGCACTAATACCATGTTAAAATTTTGTCTGACCTTATTTTTGATTTTGCAGCTAAACAGCACTTCAACTACAGCAAGTTCACTACAAAAGACTTACAACGTAATTAATTTTACTACGTCAAAAATTAGAGACCAACAAGACGTTAAGGCTATTATCCAAGATTCACATGGTTTTATTTGGTTTGCCTCTAATACAGGACTTTTTCGCTTCGATGGCTTAAACGTAAAAAATTACTCACTTCAAACACCTAATGATAATTCTCCGATTGTCGTGAAATCATTATTAATCGACAGTAATAACAAGCTTTGGGTTGGCACTAATAAACATTTATTACTATTTGAAGAAAAGAGTGAAACATTCCATCAAGTAAAGCTAAATGGCGACGGTCATTCATTTTCCATACTAAAATTATTAGAAGATAAACAAAAAAACATTTGGGTAGGTACAAGAGACAATGGCTTATTCAAAATGGAGCGGAGTCTAACTAACAACACTGTTTCTCATTTTCATAAAACAGCAAAAAACGCCTTAAAAATATCGAGTAATCAAATTAGAAGTTTGTATCAAGCTAACGATGATGAATTATGGATTGGTACAAAAAATGGCTTAAGTAAATATTCATATATAGACAAAAGAATAACTCATCATAAGATTACTATGCCTTCGCGTCTTCAAAAAAAATTAACTATTTATAGTATATTGAAGTTAAAAAATAATTTATTACTTGGCAGCAACATTGGTCTGATTGAAGTTAATAGAAGCAATTTTGTTGGCTCTTTATATTCAACTGATAGCTCCCTCGCGTCACTTATTTATAGCGTAAAACACACCCATGATAACAATCTAATCATCGGCAGTAAGATTAATGGGTTAATGATCATCGATCCAGAAACAAAAGAAATAATAAAACTCAATAATAGTCAAAATCAAAACTCTGAGTTGAATTCAAATAGGGTTTATTCCACTTTTTCGGATAATACTGGGAATATTTGGCTTGGCACAAGAGTCGGTATTAACAAATTAACTTATAGTGATAACTCCATTGATTTATATCGCGCTAAAGACAAAAGCTCACAGTGTATTGCGAGTAATGAAAATCATGCCGTACTTTTAGATTCACAGAAAAACATGTGGTTAGGAGCTAAAGGGAAAGGCTTAAATTTGATTAATCAAGCGAAGAATACTTGCAAACTTTTTAATAAAGAAAATGTAAACTTACCCAATGTTACGCTCCAATTGATTATGGATATAAAAGAAGATCTAGAGGGAAATATTTGGATTGCTAGCTTCAACGAAGGATTAATAAAATACAACCCAAAAACAGAAAAATTCAACCACTTAAGCTTTTCTGATAGAGAAAAAACACAAATAATCCAACATGGAAAAATTCTAGATATTTTTATTGATGAAAAGAACAACCTTTGGTTAGGGATGAATAATTACGGTTTAGTAAAATATGATCAAAAAAATCATACTTTAAAACTATTTGAACATAAAATAGCAGAACAACTTCAACGTAAAAAATTAATTGTAAAAAGTATAAAGCATATAAATGAGACCCTTTGGCTAGGCACCGCTTTTGCTGGGTTAATTTCTTATAATGAAATAACAGGCCAAATAAAATCATATCTGTTGGGCAATAAGAACTTACGCATTGTCACAATGACTCAAGATAATAACAAAAACCTTTGGATAGGTACTAGAGAAAATGGAATATTCAAATTTATTCCAACAACTGGTGAGTATATAAATTATCAGGACAAAGACGGTTTAGCTCATAATAATATATTTGATATTCAAGTTGATAATAACAATAACCTTTGGATAGGGACTTATAACGGTTTATCTATGTTCGACCAACAGCAACAGTTATTTACCAACTATCATGAAAAAGATGGTATGCAATCCAACGACTCCTCTTTAGGAAGCTTCTTTGATGCAAACACAGGTAACCTATGGCTAGGAGGAATGAACGGTATTAACCGTATTGATACTAATACATTAACTAAAAAAGATGAAAGTTCACATTTATACTTAACGAGTTTAAAAATTAATGGAGAAAAAATAGAAGTCAGCAACGATGAAATAACAAGCCCATTAAAAGAAAATATTATAAGCGCACAACAATTAACGTTAACGCATAAAGAAAACAATTTTGCCTTTAGCTTTGCAAACATTAACTACCTAAATACCGACAAACTCAGTTATCAATATCGACTAGCCGGATACGATGATTGGAGTGATTTGGCTAGTGAAAATCTTTCCGCAAATTATACCAACATTCCTGCGGGTGAATATCAATTTCAAGTACGTGTAACGGGTAATACCGGCCTTTGGAATGGTGATGAAACAAGTATCGCACTTATTATTTCCTCCCCTTGGTGGTTAACGACCTTTGCCTTAATCGTTTACTCATTGTTAGTAATTATCTCAATCTATTTCGTTATTCATTTTCGCACGCGATCCTTAAAGAATAAAGCCAATGAACTAGAACGTTCCGTTCAACGTCGTACCATCGAACTTGCCCAAGAAAAAGATAAAGTTGAACGACTGCTTGAACAAAAAAACGAAGAATTTGCCAATTTGTCTCATGAGTTTAGAACGCCACTTACCCTCATTTTAGGTACAAGTTCACAGTTACTCGCTTCCGACATGGAAGATGAGCAGATCAATCGTATTGAAGTCATTAAACGAAATGGCTACCGCCTTCTGAGAATGGTTGATCAGCTCCTCAATATAGAAACTTTTCGCGTAAAAGCTATTTCGCAAAAATCGCTGCAACATACCGGCTATATTATCAAACAGCTTGTTGATGCTTTTACCGATTTAGCCTCAGAAAATGGTATTAAATTACAAGTCATTAATATCGAAGATATATATTTTGAATTGGTTGATGATGCGCTAGAAAAAATAGTCGTAAATTTACTCTCAAACGCAATAAAATACACACATCACGGTGGTAGTATCACTTTAGAAACCAAGCGCACGTTGAATAATGAACTATACATTCAAATTGTTGATACAGGTATTGGTATACCTAAAGATCAGCTAAACAGTGTTTTCGAAAAATATAAAAGAGTGCTCAGTAAAGAAAGTGAGCAAATAACAGGAGCTGGCATAGGCTTGGCTTTAATCAAAGAACTGATCATTAGTCACAGCGGCAGCATTACTTTAAACAGCGAATTAGGGAGTGGTACTACAATCACTGTTTTACTTCCTATTATTAACGAAAGTAAAGAAAAGCAGCAAAGTAAAGTAAGCCCTATAAATGTACAAATAGATAATATTGTCGCCATGGAATTAATGAGTTTGACTCAGCAGGCAGCACATACACCTATAAAAAATACTGTCAACTTATCTTCTACTGTACAAGAGGAAAAAATAAGAATATTAATCATCGAAGATAACCCTGATATGAATCAGTTTATGGTTGATTGTCTCGTTAATGATTATATTGTAATCAGTGCCTATGACGGTTTGGAAGGTGTAAATCTCGCAATTAAAGAAGTACCCGACCTAATTATTAGCGATATTATGATGCCCATACTTGATGGCTATCAAGCGACGCAAAAAATCAGAGCAAATCCAGTAACGGATCATATTCCCATTATATTACTAACATCTCGGCATGACTTAGAGAGTAAGCTAAAGGGCTGGCATCACCAAGTGGATGAATATTTGACTAAACCTTTCAATGTCGAAGAATTAAGAATGCGTATTGAAAATTTACTCGCTATTAGAAATATTCTTAAAAACAAAAACAATAAAAAAGCAATTCAATCGCCTCATATAGAACAAAATCTTTTAGATCAATTGATCGATACTGCATCGGTTGAACAGGTCAGTAAACAAGATGCGTTTATAGAAAAATTGAATGAGGTAATAGAAAACAAATATACTGACACAACTACAACGGTTAACACTGTTGCTAAGGCAATGGCGATGAGCGAAAGGCAATTATTTAGGAAACTTAAAAGTATTTTAGGTGCAACGCCTACTGATTATTTAAGACGTTTCCGTTTAGAAAAAGCCTGTTTATTATTAGCGCAAGGACAAAGCGCAATAAATACTACTTTTGAGACAGGTTTTTCTTCCCAAAGTTATTTTAGTAAATGCTTTAAAAGTGAATATGGTTGCACACCCAGTGACTTTCAAAAGCAACTGTTAGCGAAAAACGAAGAGAGTTCGTAACGCCAAAATCTAAGCTAGGGCCGCCACTAACTTATAGTAAATACCCTTCAAGTAGCGTATTCCAATGTTCTTTTGTCCAATGAAAAGTCGGTAGTTTGATTTTTTCTTTTTCAAATGAGCGTAACAACCTTGAGATGTTTGCTTGTTGCCAAGCTGATGAAACAACACGTTGACCTCCACGGTCAAAATCAATCAACCACACCTTATTTTTGTCATCGAGTAAGATATTATGGCTATTTAAATCATGGTGATAAATGCCTGCATCATGAAAACGGCGAATAACCTTCCCAACTTCTCGCCAAACTTCTTCGGTCAATTCGTCTTTTGATAAAACTGCAACCAAATCTTGAGCATTCTCGATACGTGAAGACAATAAATCGGCTTGATAAAAAGGGCCGTTTTTAGTCACTCTATACGCAATTGGTTTTGGCGCAGGCAATGCCAATGATTGTAAAATATGTAAAAGTTTGTATTCCTGTGCTGCACGTGTTTTTTCTTGTCCAGTAAAAAAATACTTATCATTAATAATTTTACCAATTAATCCACCCCGATAATAATGACGCAAAACCCATTGTTGATTACTTTTAGAGGTTGAATTTAACGAGTCATACTGAACAAACCACGTTGTTCCACGGCCTTGAGCACTACCAGTTATTGCATTTTTATTTTGCCAATATTGACTATTTAGCATTTCAGGAGAAAAACCATCCATCGAATTAGCGTTATAACGACAATAAACATTACCTTCTTGATAAGTTTTTTCTTCGTAAGGTTTTACAATTGCTGACTTGTTCAAGATAATAGGCTC
>CAJWBY010000027.1 GCA_913020705.1 uncultured Colwellia sp. | reverse complement strand
TTTCCAAAAGCAAAAGGTTTACCGGGTTTCATGGCTATTTTCCAAAAACCAATTTCACCTAATTGTTCGAGTATCATTTTTGTGTAGTCAGCTTCACCTACTGAAACACCACCTGAAGAGATAACCACATCGGCTTGCTGGTCTGCTTGTTCGAATGCCGTACGTATTGCTTTCTCGTCATCGCCTATAATACCGAAGTTTATAACATCGACATTGAGCTTGGTTAACATCGCGATTAGCGCATGACTGTTACTTTCAAAAATATCACCCTCACTGAGTATTTCACCAGGAGACTTTAATTCATCGCCTGTTGCTAATACCGCAACGGTAATTTTACGAAAAACTTCTACTTTAGGCACGCCTAAGGAAGCAAGTACACCAATGTCGATAGCTGACAGTTTTTTACCTTGCGAAAATACATCTTGGTTTATTGCAATATCTTCACCAGAAAAACGTATATTATCGTTAAACTCCCTACTTTCTAGAAAAGTAATATGTTCATCGTTCGCTTGACAGTTTTCCTGCATTTCGACGGTATCACAACATGAAGGCAATTTTGCACCCGTCATAATTCGAATACATTCACCTAGTTCACATTCTCCTGAAAATGGTTCACCCGCCATCGACCGGCCAACCATTTTTAAGCTATTGTTGCTTTGTAAGCTTTCTACTTTAAACGCATAACCGTCCATCGCTGAATTATTATGAGGTGGAACATTTAGCGGGCTTGATATATCGCTAGCTAAAACACGGTTTAAAGCTTGTGATAAAGAAATTAATTCTGTATCAGAAATCGGTTTTATAGCCGACAACATTTTTTCCATCGCTTGTTCGAAAGGCAGTAATCCGGGAGCAGAACAACAATCAACCATAGGTAACTCTTCTATTTTATTTTCTTGCGGTAAGCTAGTTCCGCTTGGGTGTAGGTATTATGACGTAAAATACAGGACAAATAATATGCTTTAATCATGGATTCTTGATACACGTCAAGATTACTTACATTCTAGCCGTATTTATATCTTGAAAATAGTTTACTATAGATAAGAATTAAAAAATTATTCGCCGAGCTTTTTTAGCTAAATCTTTTTTGGAATGCTATTCAAGCCGTGGTTATAGCAATATCGCTTTAACCGCCAGGGTTAACAAGGAAACGCGTTAGCCTCCCTACATTTGGAAAGGTGAGATGTTAACAGACAACTTCGGTCGCAAGTTTTATTACTTGCGCCTCTCTATTACTGACGTTTGCAATTTCCGTTGCACCTATTGCTTGCCTGATGGTTATTCATGCGACCATGATCGCGATTTTCTTTCATTTGATGAAATCAAACGTGTTGCCAATGCTTTCGCGCAAATGGGCACCGAAAAAATTCGCATCACAGGAGGCGAACCTTCATTGCGAAAAGACTTACCTGAAATTATTGCTGCATGTAAGCAAACTCCAGGTATTAAAAAAGTCGCTATAACCACCAATGGCTATAAATTACCCGAGCATTTACAAAGTTGGTTAGATGCAGGAATTGACGCAATTAATATTAGTATTGATAGTCTTGACCCGCGCATGTTTCACTCGATTACTGGTCATAATAAGTTACCGCATATATTAAAAGGCATTGATATGGCATTGGCCGATGGTCGTCCATCTATCAAAATTAATACCGTATTAATGCGTGAATATAATGGTCACGATATTAAGACCTTTCTTGACTGGCTGAAAGTGACGCCGGTGACATTACGTTTTATTGAGCTAATGCAAACGGGTGATAACCAAGAGTTTTTCGATGCACAACATGTACAGGGCGCACGCATTAAACAAAATCTAATACTCGATGGCTGGTTACCGGTAATAAATGATAAAACTGCGGGTCCCGCACAAGAATTTTACCATCCAGATTACCTAGGTAAAATTGGTTTGATCATGCCGTACAGCAAAGACTTTTGTAACACCTGCAATCGTTTACGCGTAAGTTCATTAGGTAAATTACACCTGTGCTTATTTACCGAAGAAGGTTTACCACTGAAAGAATATTTACAGCAAGACGACATTGAACCGTTGAAAGAACAAATTCGCGCTATGATGACGGATAAAAAAGCGACACATTTCCTGCAAGAAAAAATGACTGGTGCCACTAAAAACCTAGCGATGTTAGGCGGTTAATATGACAAAAAATATGAACACTAATTTTTTGCATCAAGATTGTTTAGGCGTAGTCTTAGCTGGCGGAAAATCTTCTCGCATGGGATCTAATAAAGCCTTGTTAATGAGGAATGGCTCTACTTTTAACGGGCAGTCTGGCGGTAAAGAAAATATGCTTAGTTACAGTAAAAACTTACTGAAAAATATAGGTATAAATAACATTGTTGTCAGTGGGCATGTTGATGATGGTAGCACCGAAAATTATGTTGCAGATAAATTTGCCGAGCTTGGCCCTATGGGCGGTATTTACAGTGTTATTAAAAAACACCAACCAAAATCATTACTTATTTTACCGGTTGATTTACCGTTAATGACCAAGCAAACTTTGCAGCAGTTAAAAATGAAAGGGGAATTAACCCAAAAAGCTTGTTTTTTTACGGATCATTTTCTTCCGCTTTATTTACCCAATAATGCTTTTGTTGAGCAATTTTTCACAGCTAGCTTTGCGCAGTTTCAGCAGGGAAATATAAACACTGTGAACACAAAAAATGATAAGAAAAAAAATGGTCCATCGATTCGTTCGATGTTGTCACAAGTGCCGCATCAAGCCTTAGCGTTAAAGTCGCCACAGTGTCTATTTAATAGCAATACACCTGAAGAATGGCAACTAGCACAGCAGCGTTTTAGTATTTAGAGGTTGCGCAGAAAATGTGTTTAAAATCTTGTGTTACTTCACAGAAAAATAAATTTAACAATTTACTAAAAAACCAATAAAATTTAGGAAAACTTATGAGCTCTTCACATGGCGGTAACGCTTTTATTCCCTTATCAATTACCGTATTAACTGTTTCTGATACCCGTGATGAATCTAACGATACTTCAGGACAAGTGCTGGTTGAACGCTTAATTGAAGCAGGTCATAAACTTGCCGATAAAGTGATTGTTAAAGACGATGTTTACCAACTACGCGCGATTGTTTCTAAGTGGATCGCTGATGATAGTGTACAAGCAATAATTTCTACGGGTGGCACAGGTTTCACGGCTCGAGATAATACCCCTGAAGCTTTATTACCATTGTTTGATAAGAACGTAGAAGGTTTTGGTGAGATTTTCCGTGCAATTTCACTCGATGAAATTGGCACATCAACGATTCAGTCGCGTGCTTTTGGCGGTATTGCAAACAGCACCGTTATTTTGTGTGTACCAGGTTCAACCAATGCGTGTCGTACGGCTTGGGATAAACTGATTAAAGAACAACTCGATGCCAGTCATCGTCCTTGTAATTTTGTGCCGCATTTAAAAATGGCCGAGATTTGTGAGACACGTGATTAATGAGCCATTCTACAGAACAAGTAAAGTCTAACGAGCCAACGTTAAGTCATGTAAATAAGCGTGGTGAAGCTAATATGGTTGATGTTACTGAAAAAGCAATGACATCGCGTTCTGCTACAGCAGAAGGTTATATTCAAATGTCGGCGCATACTTTGTCGTTAATTACTCAAGGCGAGAATAAGAAGGGTGACGTGTTTTCAGTTGCTCGTATTGCTGGTATTCAAGCGGCCAAAAAATGCAGTGATCTCATTCCACTTTGTCATCCCTTAATGCTAACGAAAGTGAAAGTAGACTTCACTATTGATGAAGAAAACAGCCAAGTGCATGTGACTAGTTTATGTAAATTAACGGGGCAGACTGGTGTCGAAATGGAAGCGTTAACCGCCGTTTCTATTGCTTGTTTAACGTTGTTTGATATGTGCAAAGCGGCGGATCCTTTAATGGAAATTCATGGTATTCGCGTGATAACCAAAGAAGGCGGTAAGTCGGGTTCTTGGCAAGCAAAAGCTGAACAAGCTGAACAGAATCAAAAGAATGAAGGATAACCTATGATCAAAGTCATATTTTTTGCCGCTTTACGTGAACAGTTGGGCTGCGCTGGTACTGAAGTTAGTGCTAATAACGCGAGCACGGTTGCTGAAGTCAAAGACGCTTTAGGGGAAAAAGATGAAGATTGGAAGAATTATTTAGCCAACAACTCATTACTGTGTGCGGTTAATCATCAAATGGTGCAGGGCGATTTTTCAGTAAAATCAGGGGATGAAGTTGCTTTTTTCCCTCCTGTTACAGGTGGTTAAAATTGTGATGATAGATACGGTCATAAATAAACACGCAGAAATAAGCATTCAAGCAGAAGACTTTGATCATGGCTTCGAAGTTAATCTTTTAGAAAATGATAATGTTGAAGATGGCGCAGTAGTGACTTTCAGCGGACGGGTGCGCAATAATAATTTAGGGCTAAAAGTAAAAGGGTTATTCCTTGAGCATTACCCAGACATGACAGAAAAGTTGTTAGCTGAAATTATTGAAACGGCGAAAAAACGTTGGAATATTGGTCGCGTAAAAGTTATTCACCGTATAGGTCAACTAGCCATTGGTGAACAAATCGTTTTTGTTGGCGTAACCAGTAAACATCGCCAAGATGCTTTTGCCGCTAACGAATTCATTATGGATTTTTTGAAAGTAAAAGCGCCGTTCTGGAAAAAAGAGCTAACTGAACTGGGTGAAACATGGTTAGAAGCTAAAACGAGTGACAAAGAAAAAGCACAGGCGTGGAGTAAATAGCGGTGAGCTTATTGCTAACTCGTGCATTAGCTAGCTTTATACTTATTGGACTAATACTTTGTTCATCGAGTGTAGTTACGGCTAAAAATACAGAAAGTCTCCATGAAAAAAACGTAGATGAAGAGCCCTTGCGGATTGCCGTCGCTTCGAATTTTGCACCGACCTTAAAAAAATTATTAGCGCGTTATAATCCTGATCAAATAAAATTTCCTAATCCACTTATCATCCCTGCATCTAGTGGTACCTTATTCCTGCAAATTAAACATGGCGCTGCTTTTGACCTGTTCTTATCGGCTGACCGAGAAAGGCCAGAATTATTAACAGAAGCGAGTTTAGCTTTAATCGATAGCCAACAAACCTATGCTTATGGACAATTAGCGCTTTGGTCTGCAAAACATGAAATTGCTGCAGATCCATTTACAGCCTTGAAAAATAATAAGCAACGCCTTGCTATTGCTAACCCTAGAATTGCCCCTTATGGCAAAGCGGCTAAGCAAGTTTTAGAAAACTTACAAGTGTGGGATAGTTATAAAACAGGTTTGATTCAAGGTATTAATATTGGTCAAACTTTTCAGCAAACACGTTCTCAAGCGGTAAGTTTAGGTCTTGTTAGTAACAGCCAGTTAGTGCTCAATAATTTACAAGGCGTGACAATTCCTGCGTACTTACATCAACCTATAGAACAACAATTGGTGATTTTAAAGCGAAGTCAACATATCCCACAGGCACAACGATTTGTTAAGTTTTTAATGAGCGAGCAAAGTCAGCAGTTTATTGCTGATTCAGGATATGTGAAATTGAGTCAAGAAAAAGGCGAAGGGAATAACATTGAATAGCACTCACCCTGATATTCTCGCGCTCATTACCACGCTGAAAATGGCGGGATTAACCACTATTATTTTGATGTTAATTGGCACACCGCTGGCGTGGTATTTAGCAAAAATGCAAAGTAGGGCAAAAGTATTTATTGAGGCGTTGGTGGCACTGCCTTTAGTTTTACCTCCGACGGTTCTAGGTTTCTATTTATTATTGGTATTTTCACCGCAATATTTACCTGGGCAACTTTGGCAACAAGCGACAGGTCAGCAGCTCGCTTTTAGCTTTTCAGCCATTGTTATTGGATCTGTGCTGTATTCATTGCCTTTTGTTGTTCAGCCGCTTCAAAAAGCCTTTGAACAATTAGGCGATGACTTATTAGAAGCCGCAGCTATGTTAGGCGCTAACGCATTCGATTGTTTTTTCACGATTGTTTTACCGATTACCAAAGCGAGTTTTATTACCGCAGCCAGTTTAGGTTTTGCTCATACTGTAGGGGAGTTTGGTGTGGTATTGATGATTGGCGGTAATATTCCCGGCGAAACCCGTGTGCTTTCCATCGCCTTATTTGACCATGTTGAAGCGTTCGATTACGCACAGGCCCATATTATTTCAATCAGCTTAGTTATATCTTCTCTCGTTTTATTATCGTTAATTTATTTGCTTAATCGTCCTGCTAAGCATAACCATACTAGATCGAAGAGGGTTACTCATGGCTGAACTAATACCTAAATTAATACCTAAAATAATGCCTGAACTCAACCTCAACTTGACCGTTCAACATGATGATTTTTCATTATCTATTGATGAAAACATATCGCTTACTGGTATTACTGGAATTTTTGGCCATTCAGGCTCAGGTAAATCAACCTTATTGAAAGCGATCGCTGGGCTTGAAAAACAAGCAACTGGTAAATTATCACTAAATAATGATGAATTATTAAATAGTGAAGCAAAACTTTTTGTTGCCGCACAAGATCGCAATATAGGCTTAGTGTTTCAAAATAGCCGTTTGTTCCCTCATTTGAGTGTTGAAGAAAATCTGCGTTATGGACAAAAACGGAATAAAAAGGGTGTTCTAAATTTTTCAGAAATCGTGGAATTAACACAACTTGAAAATTTGCTCGATAAAGCCGTTACCCAACTCTCTGGTGGTGAACAACAGCGTGTTGCGTTAGCGCGAGCAATATTAGCTGAGCCAAGATTATTATTACTTGATGAACCTTTGAGCGCACTCGATGATAAAAACAAAATAGTCTTATTAGCTTTACTTGAAAAAGTGAAAAAAACACTCAATTTACCGATGTTATATGTCAGCCATTCGTTAGATGAAATACAACAGCTTGCTGATAAGTTACTTGTGATTTCTGCAGGAGAAGTGACTCATCATGGTGATATTCATCAGGTTATTCATCAACTGACTACCAATAACGAAATATTGCATCAAACCAGTTTGTCACTAACGGTGAAAGATCATTTTCCCGAGTACGGTTTAACAAGTTTAGCATTAGGTGAACAACAAATATTTATTACATGTGAGCATGAACCTAATACGGACAAACAAGTTCGATGCATTATTGCAGCGGGTGATATTAGTATCACGTTACATGAGCCTATCGAAAGTTCTATTGTTAATCACTTACAGGGTGTAATAACGGCACTTGATACAAGTAATGATCAAATGCTGATAACTGTGAATTGTTCAGGGCAAAACTTCTTTGTTACGATCACTACTTGGTCAGCTAAGCGTCTATCGCTAACCTTGGATCAAAGTATATTTATCCAATTTAAAGCTAATGCCGTTCGCTCACTGCGTTAACGTAAAAGCTATTAACCTTCTTTAGGAAACTATTCTGCTCATGTTATCTCAAAACGAACAATTACGTTACAGCCGCCAAATTATGCTGAATAAAATTGGCGAAAATGGCCAACTTGCTTTACGAGAAGCTAAGGTCTTAATTGTTGGTATGGGCGGTTTAGGTAATCCGGTAAGTTTATATTTAGCAGCAGCAGGCGTTGGTACTTTGTTTATTGCTGATGGCGACAACGTTGATATCACCAATTTGCAGCGACAAATTTTATTTACTGAAAAAGATGTCGGCAATAATAAAGCAGACGTTGGCGCAGAAAAGTTACAACAACATAATAGTGAAATTGTCATTGAAGTGGTTGATGAAATGCTCGATGCAGAATTGGCTAATTATTATATTGAGCAAGTTGATGTAGTGATTGATTGCACTGACAATATCGAAACTCGCTACTTATTGAATCGAATATGTGTTGAGAAAAAAACGCCACTCATTGTCGGTGCTGCCACGGGATTTGACGGTCAACAATTGGTAGTAGATCCTAGAAACCCAGAAAGCGCTTGTTATCAATGCTTATTCCCAGCCAGTGAAAAGGCCCCAACAAATAATTGTCAAACAGTGGGAATAGTCGGTCCAGTATTAGCAATTGTTGCAGGTATGCAGTCGTTACAAGCGATAAAGTTATTAACGGGTAATGCAATTCACATTAATCAGCTGAATATGTTTGATGGCTTATCAAATCAATGGCAACAGTTTAGTTTGAAAAAACAGGATGATTGCCCTGCTTGTAGTGATTGTTAAATTATTCATATTAAACATATATCAACCGTTACTTTAATGCGGCTGCAAAGTTTTATACCCAGATAAGCGCTAACTTGAAAGTTCATAACGTATACCGAGTAAAGACAAGACCTTGAATAGGTATTAAATATGTTAAAGCATTCTGTTGGGTCATTCTGTTACAATAATGTCTATTGATTAAAGAATACCGAGGCAACATGTCAGAATTTAAAGAATTTTCACTTTTAGAGTCAATTATTGACCGTCTTAATCTGAAAGGATATAAACAGCCCACACCCATCCAAAAAGAATGTATTCCAACGCTTATTAATGGGAATGACCTTATTGGTATAGCGCAAACGGGAACAGGAAAAACTGCGGCCTTTTCATTACCTATTATCAATAAATTTGGTCGAAATAAGATAGATATCAACGCTAAGAGCACGCGTTCGCTCATACTGACACCCACGAGAGAACTTGCCTCGCAAATAATGCTAAATATTGATGACTACTCTGATGGTTTAGAGCTTAAAACGAAGGTTGTTTATGGTGGTGTAGGAAGACAAGGTCAAGTTGACGCGATTGCACTTGGACTTGATATTTTAGTGGCTACCCCTGGAAGGTTATTGGATTTAATTGAAACAGGCGATATAAATTTTCAGGCGTTAGAAGTCTTTGTCTTAGATGAAGCAGATACTATGCTTGATATGGGTTTTTTTAATGATGTTCAAACTATCATATCTAAACTGCCAAAGAACCGACAAACACTATTATTTTCAGCAACTATGCCTGCTGAAATAGAGATACTTGCAGACGCAATATTAACAGAGCCAAAAAAAGTTCAAATTACTGCTGAAACGGTTACTATCGACTTGGTAAATCAAAGTGTATACCATCTTGATAAATCAAATAAAGTTCCTTTGTTATTTAATATTCTGACAAAATCTGAGTTTGAAAAAGTGCTCATCTTTTGTAAAACAAAGTATGGTGCTGACATCATTGTTAAAGCATTAGAAAAAGCATCAATTACTGCCGCAAGCCTTCACAGCGGTAAGACACAAGCAGTGAGAGAGGAAGCGTTACAAAATTTTAAAGATTCTAATTTAAGAGTATTAGTTGCCACTGATGTTGCTGCTCGTGGAATTGATGTTGATAATATTACGTTAGTCATTAATTATAATCTTCCAGAAGATCCAAGAAACTATATACATCGTATCGGACGAACTGCGCGTGCAGGGAAAAGTGGAATGGCCATTTCATTTGCGGTAGAAAATGATATAAGGCAATTAACGATTATTGAAAATAGCATTGGACAAGTCATTCCTGTTGTTACAGAACAGCCTTTCCATAAAGAATTTTCAAAAGCGCCTATACAAGTTAAGAAAAAGAAACCAGTTACGAAAACGAATAGAACAAGAAAAAAAACTAAAAAAAAATAAGCACAGCTATAAATTAGTCAATTAAAGGCCTTTAACTAAATACAATCGCATTATAAAGTTTTATTGTACTATAGTTATAAATTACGAGAATAAACCAATTAAATCATCACACTTACTTATATGTTAAAGGAATAGAATATGGGTTTCTTTTTTTCAAAAAAACCAATAGATAACACGCCTTCACCAAAGCAAATAGAAGCTTCTGAATCACATAATATTTTAGAGAGCCTAAAAAAGTCAGTTGCATTTATTGCCTTTACTCCGGATGGAGTCATATTAGATGCTAATACAAATTTTTTAAATGCGGTTGGTTATTCCCTTGATGAAATTAAAGGTAAACACCATCGTATTTTCTGCGATAAATTTTACGCAGAATCAAACGAATATAAGCAATTCTGGAAGAGCCTTGCTTCCGGTCAATCTATTAGTGACAGATTTTTACGTTTCACTAAGGATAGAGAACTTATTTGGTTAGAAGCTAGTTATAATGCCGTTAAAGATGATGATGGCCGCATAACTTCTGTTGTAAAAATTGCCAGCGATATCACAGACTTTGTTGTAAAATCTAATATTCAAAATGGCATATTAAAAGCGTTAGATCAGTCTACTGCTACAATTTCTTTTGAATTAGATGGAACAATTATTGAAGCGAATAAAAACTTCTTAAATGCTACTGGTTATAGTCTTTCTGACGTTCAAGGGAAGCATCATAAAATATTCTGTGCACCAGACTTAGTTGCCAGTAGTCAATATAAAGATTTTTGGAGAAAATTAAATAACGGTGAATTTGTTCAGGGCTTGTTTGAGCGAAGAGACGCACATGGTAATGTTTTATGGATCGAGGCAAGTTACAATCCCGTTTTAGACGAAGACGGTAAATTACTTCGTATAGTTAAATTTGCGACTGATGTCACAGAAAGAGTGGCTAACATAAAAAGTGCATCAGAGGCTGTGCACTCTACCGTAGTAGAAACAGAGCAAGTATCAAATCAAGGCAAAGATGTGTTAGCAAAAAGTGTTTCTATCATGAGTGAAATTACCGATAATGTAGAAGTCGTTGCTAAAGATATTGCAGCTATAAGCGATCAGTCTGATAAAATAAGCAATATTGTTAGCACTATTTCATCTATTGCAGATCAAACTAATTTATTAGCTTTAAATGCGGCAATAGAAGCTGCTAGAGCTGGCGAACAAGGTCGAGGCTTTGCTGTTGTGGCTGATGAGGTAAGGCAATTAGCCTCAAGAACAAGTACCTCAACATCTGAAATATCCGAAGTTGTTAAAAACAATACAACTTTATCAACATCATTGTCTAAAAATATTCTTGAGACACAGCAGAAATCACAATCAGGAATGGAACTGATTTCCCAAGTAGATGGTATTTTCGTCGAAATAAACCAAGGCATGAATGGGGTTGCAGCAGCAGTTGATAAGTTATAATAAACAGTTATTTTATTCTGCCTTAAGAAGCAAAAAATATATTAATATGGGGCACTATCTATATTAGATTTAATGAGAGTCACTCAAAGCAAGCTGCCAGAGAGCCTCTAAATTATTGTGGTACTAGTATGGGTTTTCTGTTTATCATTTTAAGTTAATATCAAGTGATGGGAGGTTGACAATTTTAATGTTGCCCTCCCATCGCGCAGCCTATACTATCGACCTATTGTGAAACTTTCATTTGCATCTTTGTCATTAAATATGATGCTTTTATTTTTTTATTTTCTTCTTCTGCCATTTTTACTAACGTTGTTTCAATAAATTCATTGATTTGCTTTTCAAGTACGTTTAAAGGCACAGAGCCATTTTTCAATATTTGATGATGAAATTCACGCACATCAAAGTTTTTACCTAATTGTTCTTCCGTTTTTTTACGGAGGTTTCTGATGGTAATTTCCCCAATCTTGTATGATAACGCTTGTCCTGCCCAAGAAATATAACGGTCAATTTCTGTTTTTACATTATGTGTTGAAAGTGCGGTGTTATTGGTCATAAAGTTCATGGCACGTTCTCTTGACCATCCCATAACATGCATACCAGTATCAACAACAAGACGCGCAGCACGCCACATTTCATAAGTTAGGCGACCGAAGTTACTGTAGTGATCTTGGTAAATACCTGCTTCAATACCTAACCATTCAGAATATAACCCCCAACCTTCACCGAAGGCAGAAATATAAGCATTTCTGCGGTACGAAGGTAAGTTATCTAATTCGGCATTAAGTGATATTTGTAAATGATGCCCTGGGACGCCTTCATGCAATGTAAGCGCGGGCAATACATAAAGTGGACGTTTGTCTAATGCGTAAGTATTTACCCAGTAATATCCAGGCTGACTATCGTTTTGCGCGCCAATATAGCGACCGGTAGTATATTTAGGCGCAATGCTGTCTGGTACCGGAGCAACACCATAAGGTGATCTTGGTAAATGTTTAAATAACGCCGGTAATTTTGCATCCATTTGTTTAGCAATATATGACGCTTCTTTAATCAACTCTAATGGTGTTTTGGCGTAAAATTGTGGATCAGTACGTAAAAAATGAGTGAATTCAGTGAAGGACCCTTTAAATCCCGTTTTTACAATAATCTCAGCCATTTCTGTTCGAATACGCTTAACTTCACTTAAACCTAGTTCATGAATTTGTTCAGGCGTCATGTCTGTCGTAGTGTAATGTTTCGCACGATTTTTATAAAATTCATTTCCGTTAGGCGTCTCAGAAACGCCGATGGTTTTCCGAGCGTTTGGAAAATATTCTTGTGTAAAAAAATGATAATAGTTTTGATAAGCAGGAATAACTTTAGCTTTCAATATTTCAATAAGCTGTTGTTTCTTATCAGACAGAACCTTAGCGTCAATTAACGTAGATGCTGTGGTAAAAGGTTTAAGAAACTCAGAATCTTCAACATAGGCAGGAATAAAGGCAAGTATTGATTGCTCATATCCAACTAAAACTGCTTGAGGCTGAGTAATTCCTGTTGCCAAACCTTGTTGCATCCAGTAAATATTTTGATCGAAATATTCAGGAAGCGCAGATAGTTTTTTTAAATATAATTCAATATCTTTTTCTTTTTTAAATGTTGTATTGTTGATTACAAAATTTAAATTTGAGTGAAATCCTGACTCTGATTTGAAAGGCATGTAATGCGATTTAAATTGATAATTAGCAACATTATTATCAAGCTGAGCTTTAATGATGGAATAGTTAATCTTGTTATCGTCTGAGAGGGAATCTTGATTGATAGCTTCAAACACCGATGCTATGGCCACCCGTTCTTGATATTTCTTCTCTAAAGCTCTTGGTGATAAATCAGGCCAATAACGTTCTTCCTTCACGGTTTCATTTTCGACTTTGTCTTGTTTATAAAGTCCTTTGCTGTTGCGATGATCTAATAGTTGCTTAACAGCACTATTAAATTGTTCATTGGCTGTATTCTGAGTGGAATCAATATTGTTATTCGTTATTTGACAAGCGCTAAGTGTAATCATAATCACTGGGACAGACAGTAATCGACCTAAAGAAAAATTCATGTTTATATAATTTTTGTAGTTATCAATAGTTATACGCTAACTTAATTCTTTGGAAGTAAATAGGTTTGTGAGACGAATTGTTTTACTTATCAGCTTAAATACCTGACAAACTCAGGTCTTTCATCATTTTTTCTAAAAAATGAGTTTTCGTTAGTCGAACATATTGCCATTTAAATTAGACATTTTTTCTCTTGATTTGAATTATCTGAAACTATTTTGCGTATTTGTTGTTTTTATTGGTTTTTGGTTGCTCGTATTTGGTTTTTTGTTAGAATTATTTTATCAAAAAAAACCGCGAGCTAAAAATCATGTCACTTGAAAATCACTTTATTCCCTTTAGAAATAATATTATTGGTCAATCTTTAACACATGAAATTAATGGTCAGCAATTAGATATTGTCTATGCGGATTGGACAGCAAGTGGCAGACTTTACGCGCCTATTGAAAACTATATTACGAATACCTTAGGTCCCTTTGTTGCCAATACGCATACAGAAACCAACTTAACAGGTTGTGCGATGACTCATGCTTATCATGATGCACAGCAAATTATAAAACACCATGTAAATGCTTGTGATAACGACGTGTTGATCACGGCAGATGCAGGTATGACAGGGGTTATAAATAAGTTTCAACGTATTCTCGGTTTACGTATTCCTGAACGTATGCAAGAGCAAGTGAAGTTTGATGACTCTGATAAACCTGTCGTTTTCATTACGCATATGGAGCATCACTCAAACCAAACCACATGGTATGAATGTGATGTTACCTTAGAAATTGTTGATCCTGACAGCCAAGGTTTACCGTCGTTAGAACACTTAAACCTCTTACTAGAACAGTATCAAGACCGAAAAGTAAAAATAGGTTCCTTTTCATCTTGTTCAAATGTTACGGGGATTAAAACACCTTATTATCAATTAGCAGAAATAATGCACGAGCATGGCGGTTTATGTTTTGTCGACTTTGCGTGTTCAGCACCTTATGTTGATATTGATATGCATCCAACAAATCCTAAGCAAGCGTTAGATGCTATCTTTTTTTCACCCCATAAATTTCTCGGTGGACCGGGCAGCTCAGGTGTTCTCATTTTCAATAAAGCACTCTATAAAAATAAAGTGCCAGATCACCCCGGTGGTGGAACCGTAACGTGGACAAACCCGTGGGGTGAGCATAGTTTTTTCAATAATATTGAAATGCGTGAAGATGGTGGAACACCAGGGTTTTTGCAATGTATTCGTACTGCATTAGCGATAAAAGTAAAGAATGCTATGGGCGTTGATAATATTACCGCCCGTGAAAAAGAAATTACGAGTTATGTGATGGGGGAATTAGCAAAAAATGACAAAGTTGTGATGTTAGAAAAAAATATTCAAGACCGTTTGGCCATTGTTTCTTTTTATATACCTAATGTTCATTATAATTTAGTGGTACGTTTACTTAATGACAAATTTGGCGTGCAAACGCGTGGCGGTTGTTCATGTGCCGGAACTTACGGCCACATTTTACTGAATGTTGATCATGATACATCTAATAAAATAACTGAAAAAATTAACATGGGTGATTACGCTGAAAAACCCGGTTGGATACGTGCATCATTTCATCCAACAACGTCTGATAAAGAAGTTAAATACATTGTTGATGCAATTAATCAGGTTACTGAAAATATAATAGAATGGGCAAATGAATATCGTTTTAATCCCGCATCTGGAGATTTTGAACATAAAAATGCTTCGGTTGAATACCCAAGTCTTACAGACTTTCAACCATTAAAACTTACTGATATTGAAGAAATAAAGACTGAAGAAGATGTTCATATTGAGAGTGACTTTGAAGTTCATACGTCGCCTTCATTACTCAAGAAAATATTTGGCTAATATTTAGCTCTTTTAAGTACGCAGGAGATGATCATATATTAAAGTTAATGATCATTTCTGCAGCAGCACAATGACATTCATTTTCGCATTCAGGGCATTCATAGCCTTGTTTGCTTAATTCATTCCAGCGGTCCGCGTGTTCTTTTATGAGAATACCGCCACATTTGGTAAAATATTTAACAGCACTGTTCCCCGGGCTTTGTTTCCACAAATGACTCACACCGGCAGTTGCACCTTGCTTGATCGCTGCTTGCGTCGATAATTTAAGTAACTGACTACCAACACCATATCCTCGATAGTTTTCATCAACGGTATTACATTTGAAATAACAAACTTTATTGCTGGGCTGTGGCCATAATTCTGGACTGCACCATTGGTCTACTTCCCATTGATTAATGGCGTAGGTTAATCGAAAGCCAATCAATTTTTCATTATAGTATGCGACAAAGTTTGCATTAACTTCTTCTGATTCACTTGTCTTTAATAGGCCCTTTTGATACCAAGTAATAATAATAGAATCATCGATATAACCAGCGCCATGTACGGCCGTCCCTAAAGCTATTACAGCAGAAAAATCTACAGGCTGCATCTCTCGATAGGATACTTGAGACTTTTCTTCTTCGTTATGTATTGTCATTTTGAATGTTTGTTTAAATAAAGGTGATTTTTATACATTCAGCTTAGCAAATTTACAATAATTACGGTAAGGTTTCTGTGGTTTTCTTCATTAAAGCAGTTATAAAAAAATGTACGATCCTTTACACGATAAATCTCCTGGTTGTGGCGTTGAATATCCTAAAAGTTATTGGGCTGAAAATGCTGATGTCCAAAATAATGCGCCACAAGATGATGGTGAAATAAGTCAAGACATCGATGTTGATGTAGCAATTATTGGTGCAGGTTATACCGGGCTGTCTTGTGCATTACATTTAGCGCGAGATCATGGCATTAAAGCACACGTACTTGAAGCTAACCAAACAGCTTGGGGCTGTAGTGGCAGAAATGCTGGATTTATTCTTAAGTCTTCAGGTCGCAAATCTTATAGCGATATGGCGACGAAATGGGGTGAAGAAGTGATGCGCGGCATTTATGATGAAATGTGCGATGGCGTAGAAACGGTAAAGTCACTGATCGCTGAAGGTATAGATTGCGATGTTCAAGAGCGTGGGTTTTTAAAGGTTGCACACAAACCAAGTAAGTTAGCTGAACTTATTAGCCAAGCTGAACTTCAACAGAAAACATTTGCAGGCATCAAAAATAGTGATGTAGAGATTTTGACTAGAAATGAAGTGCGTCAACAATACATGGACGATAAAAATGCTTATGGTGCAATTCGTTATAAAGACGGCTTTGGTATAAATCCCCTGAAACTTGCGTGGGGATACCAACGTTTAGCACGTGAGGCTGGCGCTAAAGTACATACAAGTTCTCCGGTATTAGAGGTTTTAGATGAAGGAAATCAACAAAAATTAGTGACACCTAAAGGTATTGTTACTGCAAAAAAAGTAGTAATAGCTACAAATGGTTATACTCCTAAAGGTTTTCATTCATTAACAACAGACCGCACTTTGCCAGTATTGTCGCAAATTATTGTTACTGAACCATTGTCAGAACAACAATTAGCCGAGTGTAATTTCTTAACGTCAAATGTCGTGATGGATACACGCGCACTTAAATACTATTACCGAAAGCTGCCAGATAATCGTATTCTATTTGGTGGCCGTGGCGCTATTACAGGGAAGTCTGCAGAGGATCCTTATTACGCACAACGTTTATTAGCGGTGTTAAAAACAAGTTTTCCACCACTGGAAAATTTGAAATATCAATATGCATGGTCTGGTTGGATTTGTATGGCGCTAGATGATTTACCACATATTTATCAAAATAAGAAAAAGAGTGTTTTCTATAGTATGGGTTACTGTGGTTCAGGTGTGTCATTTTCGGTTCAAGCGGGTAAACGTTTAGCTGAAAAAGTTGCTGAAAAAACAATTGACCCGAAAATAGCAAATCTGCCTTTATATAATTGTGAACTACCCAAGTTTCCTTTCGCGCCATTAAGACGCGTTGGTCAATGGGGATATTTTCATTATGGCAAAGTTAAAGATGAATGGTTTTAGTAAAAACATTTATTAATTGTTTGCTTTTATAATTGTTATTTTTGATAAAATGCTTCTGTTTAAAGGAAGTATTGTTAAATCTTGAGAAGGTATTTCAATGATTTTAAAAATAGCTTTGTCTAAACGATACTGGATATATTGTTCTTCATCGCGAAAAATATCAATGATATATTCAATGTCGTTTTCTGACTCGAATGACCACAGCCATCGATCTTCAGCGTTCAAGTTCTCATTTAGCAGTATGTATTGTTGAAGCTGTTTAATAGAGAGATCAATTATTTCAGTTTTCTCCTCTTTCGCCTTTCTCTCTTCTATTTGATTGGAGTGTGTCATAAACACTGGGAATTCAGCCATCATACGCTCAGTTGATTTTTGCTTGCTCAACTGAGCCTTCTTTTCATATTGTGTGGCGCGTACCATTTTTCTTTCAGCCGCAACCTTAATTGTATTAGAAATTTTAGTTGTCGTAGCACTGGCGTTTTCCACTTGACTCGGCATCGCTGAATAGCCCAGTTGTGCTTGATAATCAATTTGTTCAGCCACAACTTTTTGATCAGCAATCGACTCGTTATCACTGGTTGATGCCATTGGCTTTTGTAAAACAACACCTTGCTTTAACATGTTATTAGCTTGTTCATTAGGTAGTATGTTGCTTTGCTGTAAAACAGCTAAGCTGATGACGAGTGTTAAAGACGCTGCAGTAGCGAGCGATGAATACCATTTTAAACGACTGCTTTTTTTGGGTTTATTCGACTCATCAATCGCTTTATGTGCGGCGTTGATAATACGTTGGTCTAGTAATTCACTAGGTTGGCTTTGATCTTCTTCTGACACTTCATTATAAAGTTCATTGATAAACGCTTCATCATTTTGCTGTTGCAATATTGCATTGTGAGTTTGTTTGTCGTTATTGTCTGTGTATTTATTTGACATAATGCTGTAACCCCTTACGTAAACGTTTTAAGGCATAACGCCAACTGCTTTTTACTTTTTCTTGATGCTGTGCTGTTATTTGTGCAATTTGTTCGATCGAAAAACCAGACTCCTGTTTCAACAAAAAGACTTCTCGTTGGTCTAATGGTAAAGATGCGATATTGAGAGATAGCGCTAAGTGTAATTGTTCTTTTTGTTGTTCTTCACAAATCGAATGTGTTGCTATTTTTATGGATAAATCATTATGATTAACGTTAGTGTTGCTCTCTTCGTCATCAGAGTTGTCATCAGTATAATTATTCGTATGGTTTACTTCATTTTGCGTGCTTTTTTTCTTGTAGTGATCAAGCAAAGTGTTTCTGGCAATGGTAAACAGGTAAGTCCTAAACAAAGCTTGTGGTTGATATTGTTCTCTGGCATTGATTAATTTTAACCAAGTATCGTGACAAAGCTCTTCGGCAACCGCGAGAGATAAACCTTGTTTAACAAAAAAACGAAAAACGACTTGTTTATGCCTTTGATAAAGAGAATCAAATGCTGATGCTTGGCCTTTTCCGTAAGCAAGCATCAACGCTTCATCAGCTACCGATTCCTTTGAATTTTCAGCTGTTAATGCTACTTGATTCAATAGCCATTACTCATTGTTAGCAACCAGTTGTGGTGATAATGCTTGTGCAAGTTTTACCATGTTGATGAACTCTGCTCTATAACCATGTGTATCTTCACCTTTTCCTTTTTTGGCTAAAAGAATGATGTTGTCTAGCTCCATTGTAGAAAGGTTTGTTCCTCCTCGCAACAGTTGCGCAAAACCAGCAACCGCTGCAGAGAATTGATAGTTATTACTGGTATCATCAAGTTTGTTAATTATCTGTTTTTTGTTAATCGCTATCTCAATTAATTCGCTACTTTCTTCTGGCGCTTTGTAACGTAAGCGTAAAAAGGCTAATTCATCACTATTATTTTCATCGGATTGACTGCTGTTATTTTGATAACGTAAAGGATCGTTGGCCTTATTTGAGCTGTTAGTTAAACTGACTTCGTATATCGCAGTAACAGTATGACCCGCACCTATGTCGCCAGCATCGACTTTGTCGTTATTAAAATCTTCTCGATTTAGCGCGCGTGTTTCATAACCAATAAGTCTGTATTCACTGACTAATTGCGGATTAAACTCCACTTGAATTTTTACGTCTTTGGCAATGGTTAATAAAGTGGATGACAGCTCTTCTACTAAGACTTTTCGTGCTTCATTTAACGTATCAATATAATAGGCATTACCATTACCGTTTTGAGCAAGTTGCTGCATCAATTCATCATTATAATTTCCTGTACCCAAACCGAGAATACTTAAATCAATACCTGACTTTCGCTTGCTTTCAATTAAACTTTTTAACGCTTGGTTATCGGTTGTACCCACATTAAAGTCGCCATCAGTCGCCAATATAATTCGATTGATGCCATCTTTGATAAAGGACTGTTGGGCTAAGCGGTAGGCAGCTTCAATACCTTCTCCGCCATTTGTAGAACCTCCGGCAGTAAGTTTTGCTAACGCGTCAATAATTGCTTGTTTGTTATCGCCTTGTGTTGGTGTTAATACCGTACCTGCCGCACCCGCGTAAACAACAATAGCAACGCTATCTTGTTGGCTAAGCTGATTAGTGAGCATTTTTAAAGCATTCTTCAACAGCCCAATTTTGTTGGCTTGATTCATAGAACCTGAAACATCAATAAGAAAAACTAAGTTAGCTGCAGGTCTACTATCTGCTGCCACAGATTTACCTTTAATGCCGATATGCAATAAATGTTTGTCAGCATTATAAGGACTGGGGCCTATTTCACTGTATACAGAAAAAGGTGCTGTTGTGGGAGTCGGGTAATCATAAGAGAAGTAATTAATTAATTCTTCTACTCGAACAGCATCATGTTGGGGTAAGGAACCTTGATTAAGAACTCGTCTTATATTGGCGTAAGATGCGGTATCCACATCAACCGAGAAGGTTGAAACAGGTTGTTCGCTTACTATTAATACGCCATTATTTTTTTGATGATTATATTTTTCATTATCCGCTGCAAGCAAATATTGTGGTGGCGACATAGTAAGATTTCTTGATCGATTCTGAAATTGTTGAGCAGCCATCACGCTAGAGTGTCCAGTTCTCATGACTTTCATACTTTCTTGGTCTTGGCTTACCCGCTCTCTTACGATTGATTCTTTAGGATCAGGCTCGGCTAGCTCTACAGTATGTAATATTTTTATTGCTGAACTATTTTCAGCCAGCGATTTTTTTTCAGTAGATTCTTGAGCACAACCTGCAATAAATAATGCGGCGGTAATTAATGATAGTGAAAGTACTTTTTTCATATTTGTCTCGCTTAATGAGTTTTGTGTAAGCTTGTATAGAGTTAAACGATTGAGTAATGAAAAAGGGTTAATTAATTTTTTTAATTTTTAATTCTCTTGTATTTACTTTAATTTGACTTCATTAATTGACCGACCGGTCTATGAATTCTACAATTACATCACTAATTTCCTAAAGTGTAATTTTCATGGTCTTAACACGAAAAGAAACGGCTCAAGCCACTCGAATAAAAATAATTACCGCGGCTTTTACCATTGTTGGAGAAGAAAGCTTTGCCGGCTTAACCAGTAATAAGCTTGTCAACGTTGCAGGCATTGCTAAGGGAACGTTATATCATCACTTTAAAAGTTTAGATGATGTTGTTAGTGCAATGATGCAAAAAATCACTGATGACTTTATGCAAAGCACGCCCATTGAACAATTCGACTCTATGGCTGAGTATTTAGATGCTTTGGGAGATTATCAAATTAATATTCTGGTAGAAGATAAAGTTATGATGAATGTCTTTTATGGATTTTTACCTAAAAGTATTCACGAAAATAAATATCAACTTATCTGCCAGAAATTACTTGATGGAGCCTGTGGACAAATAGTGCCAGCGATTAAAAATTTTTATGGTGACAATATCTCCCCAGAAAAAATTGAAAGAACAATAAGAATGATTGATATTTTTTGTATTGGTTTTAATTTTCATCTTAAAGTTTTTGAAGACAAACAGGCCTATAAAATCTTGTGGCAAGATTTTAGCTTGTTGTTAATCCATTACTTAGAACTCGAGTAGCAGGGCAATCGCGTGATTGAGATTCGGTTGTTTTATATTTACTTTTAAAATCATAGTGACCAACCGGTCGGTCAATGACATAATGTAATTATCTTTAATAAAATATAACAATTTTTAAGTTATAACTTTTTCTTTAATAGGGACATTTAACGTGAAAACTCTCGGTGCAACTTTCTCTTCAATACGCTTTTCTAATTTAGTGTTTTCTACAGTGGTACTAGCGGCTTCAATATTCAGCACTTCAATATATGCTGAAAAATTTGTTACCGTTCAGAAAGCAGAATCACTGATTCTCTTTCCTGAACGCAATGCATCAGCGCAAGTTGTCGCTTTAAATCAAAGTAAAATTCCTGCTGAAATATCCGCATTGTTAAAAAAAATACGTGTGAATGTCGGTGACGAAGTTCAGCAAGGACAGTTATTAGCGGAACTTGATTGTTATAATACGACATTACTTTTTTCTGCAGAACAAGCTCAAACACAGTTGTTGTCGAAGCAATTAGCCTTTGCACAGCGTGAACTTAATCGAGGTAATAAGTTAGCTAAACAAAATAATATAGGCGAGGTGGAACTCGACCGAAGACAAACTACGATTAAAGAAATACAAGCACAATCATTAGCACTAGAGTCGCGACATTCTTTGGCGAAAAAAAATGTCAGCCGTTGTCAAATTAATGCACCTTTCGCAGGTATTGTCACCAAACGTCTTGCTGCTGAAGGAGAAATGTTAGCCATGGGACAGTCAGTGGTTGAATTATTGCAGCTTGATAATTTACAAGTCTCAGGAAAAATATCCCTCAATGATCAAGTCAGTTTCTTAGCGGCCGACAGCTATGATTTTTCGGTAGATAAGCAAAGTTACTCGCTCTCTTTACGTACACTTATTCCCGTAGTTGAAAAAAACACGCGTAGCCGAGAAGCTCGATTCAATTTCGAAGGTCGTAGCGCTGTTGCAGGTAGTTCAGGACGATTACGCTGGCTCAGTGGTCAAGCACATTTGCCTGCGCACTTGCTACAATCTAGAGATGGTAAAAATGGGTTTTTCATCTTGAATGGTCAAAATGCTCAATTTATTGCCGTAGATTCAGCAGAAGAAGGGCGCCCAGTTCCTTACTCAATTGAACAAAACAAATTACTCATTATTGAAGGTAGACTTGGCTTACTTGATGGTGAAAAAGTCTCGTTGATGAAAAAAGATAAAACCAGCAAAAAATCAATAGTTAACCAATAGGAGGTTTTGAATATGTGGCTACGTAATCTTATTCAAAATCATGTGTTAACGAATTTAGCTTTTGTACTCATTTTAGTGATGGGGATCATTGTTTATCAGCAATTACCACGAGAACAAGACCCGTCAATAAATTTTAACTGGGTACAAGTAACAACATTTTTACCTGGGGCATCGGCGCGCGATGTTGAGCAAAAAATCACCGATGTTATCGAAGAATCGTTAGAACGTATTCAGGATATAAAGTTTGTTTCTAGCTCAAGTCGTGAAGGGTTGTCTAGTATAACAGTACGATTCAACGACATGGATGAGCAAAAATTTACAAAACGAATGGCTGATCTTCGTCGTGAAATAAGTAATATTGAAGACCAATTACCTGCTCAAGTTGAAAGCCCTTATATTGTTGAATTAACTTCAGCTAATGCCTTTCCTACAGCATCCGTTGTTGTTTCCGGCCCTGCCGATGATGAAAATTTACGTCGACAAGCGAGAACATTGGAGAAAGATTTAGCACGTATTCCTGGTGTTGACCGAGTGCAATCGACTGGCCAACGAGAACCTGAATTGCAAGTACAGTTTGATATTGAAAAAATTCAAAATTTAGGCATTAGCCCTGTTGATATTGCTAACAGTATTCGTGGTTTTTTTGTTGATACTTCTGCGGGGAGTGCACGCATTGCGAATGATCAGTGGTTGATCAGAATTCAAGGTACGACTACCGATCCAGAAGTATTAGCTCAACTCCCTATTTTAAGCCAAAAAGAGCAATATGACGGAACAGAACTACGTTTAAAAGATGTAGCGAAAGTAGTACGTGCTCGTGAAAAATCAGATCGATTAGTGAGCTTTGAAGGCCAACCAGCTGTGCTGTTTGTCATTATGAAACAGGAAAATAGTAATACACTTGAGTTAGTTGAACGCATCAATCAATTCGTATTACATAAAAACAAAACTGAAGAACAACTAGGGGTGAAGTTTACACTTGTAGATGATCAAACATTAAATACGCGAAGTGCGCTTAATACTATGCAAAATAATGCGATGCTTGGTTTAGTACTCGTGTTCTTTGTTACATGGTTGTTTTTAGGTAGCCAAATAAGTTTATTGGTTACTATTGGCATTCCTTTCACCCTTGCTGGCACCTTTATCGTTTTACAAATGTTGGGGCAAACGCTAAATACCTCGGTGTTGCTCGCAATTGTTATTGCACTTGGCATGCTTGTAGATGATGCAGTTGTGGTCGTTGATTCTATTTACACTAAACTGCGTCAAGGTATGCGGGGAGTTGATGCTGCTTGGGCAGGACTTAATGAAGTCATTCGCCCAGTAACAGCATCAGTATTAACGACGATGGCTGCATTTTTACCGTTAATGTTATTACCGGGTATTTTGGGTAAGTTTATGATGGTTATTCCTTTAGTGGTAACTGTGGCTTTAGCGATTAGTTTAATTGAAGCTTATTGGATGTTACCTGGACATATTACCGCCGCAAAAATAAATTTTGATAAACCCAGTAAGTTTGATATTAAGCGTCAAAAAGCGATTCGACGACTGAAAGTTCATTATGGTTTCAAGTTGATCAAAGTAATGCGTCACCCGAAAAAGACATTGTTTGCCTTATTTTTTCTTCTATTTTCAGCCGTTACTGTTGTGCAACAAGGTTTGATACGTACTGACTTTTTTGCTGCTGATACGATTCGCTTATTTTACATTAACGTTGAAATGCCAACGACAAGTTCAATTAATGAAACCATGAAAAAGGTGATACAAATTGAACAAGTAGCGAACAAAGTACTTAATGATAAAGATACTCGTTCAGTGGTTAGTTATGCGGGGCAAATGTTTACCGAATTAGCGCCAAAATTTGGCGACCATTTAGGACAAGTCATGGTGAGCCTTAAACCCAGAACGGGTGATATGCGCACCGTTGAACAGTTAATTGAAGAAACACGAATAGCCGTTGAAAGTAACATTATAGGCGCCAGTAACATTTCATTTTTGAAGCTTTCAGGCGGACCACCAGTAAGTAAACCCATTAATGTAAAAGTACGAGGCGACGATTACGCTGAGCTTCGCCGAGCAACAGATAAACTAAGCACATTTTTATATGAGGATGATCGTTTTAGAGACATAAGTGATGATGATAGCCAAGGTCGCTTTGGCTTAAACTTAACCTTAAACAGTGATGCGATTAACCGATTAGGTATTCAGCCTTCAGATGTGCAACGTACCATTAAAATGTTAGTAGACGGCGAAATTGCCAGCTATGTTCAACATAAGGGCGATAGAGTTGCTATACGCGTTAAGTCGAGTGCAGCGGTCACAAATCAATTTGATGATATCGAAGCTTTATTGCAAATATCAATGCCAACAAGAAGTGGAGATACGGTATTACTGCGTGATTTAGTTAATATCAACACCATACAAGTGAAAAATAATCTTAGGCATTATAACTTTAAACGCACAATTGCCTTGGAAGCCGATATAGATAAATTACGCATAGATACCGTTGCAGCTAATAAGCTAATTCAAGATTACTGGCCAACGATTGCTGAAGACTTTCCTAACGTTAGTTTAGATTTTTCTGGCGAATTAGATGACATCCAAGAAAGTCTTGATGCCATCGGTGTTTTATTCTTATTTGGTCTTGGTTTAATGTATCTGATTTTGAGCACTCAATTTCAGAGTTATTTTCAACCGCTAATGATTTTGATGACGGTACCTATGGCTTTTGTAGGCGTAGTCTTAGGGTTGCTTGTTTCGGGTGATCCACTGAGTTTATTCACTATGTATGGCATTGTTGCTTTAGCAGGCATTGCGGTGAACTCTTCAATTATGTTGATTTCAACCGCGAATAATAATTTGGCAAAAGGCATGAGTTTAATTCACGCTATATTTTATGCTGGCCGTCGTCGTGTTTTGCCTATTTTAATCACAACATTAACAACCGTTGCTGGTTTGTTTTCCTTGGCATCAGGTTTAGGCGGGCACTCTCTGATTTGGTCTCCTGTAGCGACATCGATAGTTTGGGGATTAATATTTTCGTCAGTGTTAACGTTGTTTATTATTCCTACCTTGTATCAAATGGTGATGCAGCGTACCTATAATAAACTTCGCAAAGGTCGAGGAAAAAACATCTCTTCTGATAACACATAAATGAAGTGTGAAAATAGTTTGATGCATGAAACCAAATAATGACTAAGTTAACGTATTCATTAGAGATATCACTGATAAGAGGCAAAAACTTAGTTAATTGATTTTAATGGACTTATCTATTTCATAAAGTTTTGGATATTACTCGCCACTAAATCAATTAATCTTTGCTGCGACTCAATACTTGCCCAAGCGATATGGGCCGTTAAAGACAAATTATTTATTTCGTTATTAGTCAGAGCGCTTATCAAAGGATGATTAGCTGAAGGAGGCTCTTGTTCTAATACATCTAGAATGGCGTGAGATATTATGTTGTTTTTTAATGCATGCAGTAAATCATGACTGTTAACAATTCCCCCGCGAGCGGTGTTAATGAGCAGAGCAGAAGTTTTCATTAAGGCTAACGTTTTACTATTTAATAAGTTTTCTGTTTCAGGTGTTTGTGGGCAGTGCAAACTAATGACATCAGCTTGTTGTAATACATGAATAAAACTATGGCGATTTTCTCTTATTTTGGTTGCATAGGGGCGCTCTGCAATAAATACTTCCATGCCAAAGGCTTGGGCAATAGAGGCAACCGACTTACCTAAATTACCGTAGCCAATAATACCGATTTTTTTCCCTGCTAGTTCTTGGCTTCCTTCTCCATGAAAACAAAAAGTAGGACTGTTTTGCCAGTGACCTTGTTGAGTATTGTTGTTGTGATGTGATGTGTTACTAAAATATTCAAGCATTTGAGAAAATACATACTGACAGACTGAATTTTGAGAATAACCACTGACATTGTTAACCGAAACTCCAAGGGCTTCAGCCGCAGGTAAATCGACATTATTCATACCGGTTGCTGCGATACAAATTAACTTTAACTGAGGCAATTGCTTAAGAATTTCTTTTGATAGGATAACTTTGTTGGTGATAATAATGTCAGCACTCATACAACGCTCGATAACTTGGTCTTGTGTCGTTGTTGCATAACAGATTAAGTTGCTAACTTCTGACTCTATATTGTCGAGAGAAATTTTAGGACTGAAAGTTTGTTGATCTAAAAAAACGACTTGCATAGCTGATATTCAAAAAGAAAGTGATAAGACTAGCTTAAGGGAATTCACAGCGAAAAAAAACGGCAATCACACTTATTTATGTTTGCCGTTTTTTATGGTTGTTTTTTACTATTATTAATAGTGCTTAATTGAGTTTAACCAGGACGTCCATCTTTTCGTGCTTTAAATAACATTGGACCGTAGTAGAAGGTAAACAATCCAAAAGCAACCAACCAACAAAATCCGCTAATATCAATGAACATCATTGTCTTCTCTGGGTTAAACCAAGGACCAAATACCCGTATCATTGAAGAAAGGGTAATAAGTGCAAAAGCAACTGACATTATTTTAGGAGGTGTTAATGGAAGGCCAGAGTGACCTAAAGATACACGAGAAATCATCGACAATATCATACCGCCGATACCACCAATAGTGAGTAAGTGCCAAACATGATTAGTTGGTATTTCATCAACAATATAGCTAAATCCTAATAATATCAGACCGAACCACATAAATTTAATCGCAAAATGTAATGACCATAAGAGTGGTACACCTAGTGTTATCCAAGGACGCCATCTGAGAGAGCGAATTAATTGAAATATGCCTGCAACAATTAAAATAGCGCCGAAAAACATAGGTACAAAACCCACTAAAGGATGTAAGAGCAACATCAAAGTGGCAAGTAGTAAACTTCCATTGGCGAGTCTATCTAATAATGGGGTAGGCTTCGCCTTAGTCGTTTGAGTGCCATTTGCCGTGAACATAGGAACAACGCGCCCAGTCATGACGGACATTAAAGACACCACTAATAAAATGCCCGCATAGCCTGAATAACTTAAGGAGACATGTTGCGGATAAATGGTCGCTAGATGCATTTCACCATTAGCAATGGTGAATAACACCAATAGAGGAACAAAGAATAAATTTCGGTATTGTTTAATCGCTAATATAGGTTTTGCTAGAGTATAAGCAACGGTTAACAAAAAGCTCAAATCTATAAGGGCACTTAAAGTAGTGCCGAACAAATCGGGTATTAACATAACAACACGGCCTAACAGCCATAATAGAAATAGTGCGGCGAGTGGTTTGCCTTTTATACTAGGGATATCTGTCCAGTTTTGTACTGCTGTTAGAAGAAATCCTGCAACAATGGCACTGCCAAAACCGAAAATCATTTCATGAATATGCCACCAATAACCATTACCATAAGGTGAAAAGTTAACTGCGCCTCGATAAAGCAAAACCCATAGAGTTATAGAAATTATACTGAAAATAGCTCCTCCTAAAAAAAAAGGGCGGAAGCCTAATCGAAATATAGGTAGAATTTTTTGTTCTTCTTTCAAATCAGTAATTTGCATCATAGTGTGTGTTTCAAATAATCAATAGCTATATCTTAGCGTATTTACGAGAATAAACGTTGTGATAAATCAACTCTTATAAGAATTCCAATTACCTTTGTTAATTTTTAAAAGGTAAGTGCTAGCTGGCTGGTTTTTCTAATTGGTACATTTCATCGGAAATGTAGTCTAGTTTTTCTGTTAATAATTTTTGAGCATCATAAATACCTTGATTATAAAAATGATTCCCCATTTCTTTAGTAAAAAAATCAAGTAAAAAATCAGCGTCAAATTGGGCAAGCTCTTGATCAAGTTCGTTCGAAAAATATTGTTGTAATTTTTGAATCAGTAATTCTTTTTGTGCGATTGAAAACTTAATTTCACTCATATTTATTCTCTACTGTTTTAGATAAAATTTGTTTGCTAGATTATACTCATGACAAAGTGTGAAGGTGAATGGTTTTCGTGAAAGAAACATTGAAAAAATGGTGGCATACAGATTGTCAGTTTTGCCTTAAATACCGCAGAATGTTTATTTGGTTAATTATCATGATTGCAATAGATGCATTATGGTTTAACCTTTTGTTTTAATCTTTTTTATTTTTTATAGATGGGAATTATTTATGGGATATCGTTGGACAGACTCACTAGAGTTAGCATTAGATTTAATTGAAGAGTACCCAGATGTTGATCCACTTAAATTGCATTTTCCAGAACTCATGAAATGGGTGATAGCACTAGAGAATTTTGATGATGATCCTAAGCATTGTGGAGAAAGAGTGTTAGAAGCTATTCAATTGGCATGGATTTCTGAAGTGGATTAAGTCCATATTCATTAATTGATGTTTTTTGATCCTCTTAGGGTAATCGACTGTTTTATAAGCCTCAATTGCACTATACTATCGATTAACATCATCACCATGAATTATCGCTATTCATCAACTATATGGCCTACATAAAAAATTATTATGACAATACACAAAAAACGCCCTTTATATATACCTTATGCTGGTCCGAGTTTATTAGAAACACCACTGTTAAATAAAGGTAGTGCTTTTGATGAAGAGGAACGTACTAACTTCAATTTAATCGGCTTATTGCCTCCTCGTTATGAAACAATCGACGAGCAAGTTGAACGTGCTTACATGCAATACAGTAAGTTTCAAACTGACTTAAATAAGCATATTTATTTACGCGCTATTCATGATAATAATGAAACTTTATTTTTTAAGTTAGTACAAGCACATTTAGCTGAAATGATGCCAATAATTTATACGCCAACGGTTGGCGATGCCTGTGAACAATTTTCGGATATTTATCGTAGTTCCCGCGGATTATTTATTTCTTATGAAGACAGACATCACATGGATGATATTCTTCGTAACGCCACAAAAAATAAAATAAAAGTCATTGTAGTTACTGATGGTGAGCGCATTTTAGGATTGGGGGATCAAGGAATCGGTGGTATGGGTATTCCTATTGGAAAACTCTCCCTTTATACCGCATGTGGTGGTATCAGTCCTGCGTATACTCTACCTGTAATGTTAGATGTTGGTACGAATAACGAAAAATTATTAAATGACCCTATGTACATGGGCCGTCGTCATAAGCGTATCAATCAAGAAGAATACAATGAATTTGTCGACATGTTTATTCAAGCAGTAAAACGTCGCTGGCCTCATGTCTTACTGCAGTTTGAAGATTTTGCTCAACCTAATGCAACGCCATTGTTAACCAAATACCGTGACCAAATTTGTTGTTTTAATGACGATATTCAAGGGACTGCTTCGGTAACTGTGGGTACTTTATTAGCGGCATGTCGAATTAAAGGGCGTAAACTAGGTATAGAAACTAAACTTTCAAATCAAAAAATTGTATTTGTTGGTAGTGGTTCGGCAGGTTGTGGTATCGCTGAACAAATTATCGCGCAAATGATTAATGAAGGAGCTTCAGCAGAGCAAGCACGTAGCCAAATTTTCATGGTTGACCGTTTTGGATTATTAACGGATGGCATGGCTGATTTACGTGATTTTCAGCAAAAATTAGTACAATCCCCAAGTGCGGTATCAAGTTGGGGCGTTTCAGAAGAATATGCGACATTACTCGACGTTATGAATAATGCGCAGCCTGATATATTAATAGGTGTTTCAGGTGTGCCGGGTTTATTTACCGAGCAAGTGATTAAGGAAATGAAGTCGCATTGTCCAATGCCTATTATTTTTCCGCTTAGTAATCCGATTAAGCAAGTAGAGGCAACACCTGAACAAGTTATTAACTGGACGGAAGGTGAAGTAATTGTTGCTACAGGTAGCCCATTTAAGCCGGTTGAATATCAAGGGAAAACGTTTCCTATCGTTCAATGTAATAATAGTTATATCTTCCCAGGTTTAGGTTTAGGTATTGTTGCTGCTAATATAAATCGTGTAACAGATGAAATGTTAATGGTTGCAAGTGAAACACTTGCTGAGGCTTCACCTCTGGCTAATACCGGGCAGGGTGAATTATTACCTCCGTTAACAGAAATTGCGAGTTTAAGTAAAAAAATAGCTTTTGCTGTCGCGAAAGTAGCATTTGATCAAGATCTAGCGTTACGGATTGATGATGAAAGCTTATTGGCGAAAATAGAGCGTAATTTTTGGAAGCCAGAATATAGGCAGTATCGTCGAAGCAGTGTTTAAAGTTGCATTAAGCAAACATAACTAATATTAGATAAATAAGTAATCTGCTTCTCTCTAAGCCAATCTGATGATTGGCTTTTTTATTATTATTTATTTAAGCATTGGAATAATACCGTTACATATATTTGAAGCATAGAATACCTCATACCTAATAAAGTAGTTTTTTACTTATATTTCGTCTATAATCGCGCCAAAATTTATACCTATTTTAATTTAAAATTTATATAAGGGCTTATCATGGCTATCGAACGTACTTTTTCTATCGTAAAACCTGACGCAGTTGCTAAAAACTTCATTGGTCAAATCTACAACCGTTTTGAAACTGCTGGTTTAAAAATTGTTGCTTCTAAAATGATTCACTTAAGCCAAGAAAAAGCTGAAGGTTTCTATGCTGAACATAGCGAACGTCCTTTCTTTGGTGCTTTAGTTTCATTCATGACTTCTGGTCCTGTAATGGTTCAAGTATTAGAAGGCGAAAACGCTGTTCTTAAAAACCGTGAAATCATGGGTGCTACTAACCCAGCTGAAGCGCTTGCTGGTACTATCCGTGCTGATCTTGCTGATAGCATTGATGAAAACGCTGCTCACGGTTCTGATGCTTTAGAATCTGCTGCACGTGAAATTGCATACTTCTTCTCAGATGACGAAATTTGTCCACGTACTCGTTAATATTGTTTAACAATTGCTAATTTGCTCAATATCTTTGTCGCAAGTGCTCACGTAGTAAACTACGCTCTGCGCTCGCTTCTCAATTTTGAAAAAATTAGCTCCTTGTTAATTCAATATTAATTGAAACGTATTAAAAGGGTTTTACTGTTTTCAGTAAAATCCTTTTGTTATTTTTAGACTTATAATAAACCTTAAACTTTTTAGTAAGCTAACTCTTTGTTTTAACTTCGAGATGCTTAGTTGAAACGCTTAAGGTTTGTTATAAATTGATATGTAAATTGTCATGCTTTGTATAAAAGTTGTACAATTTATTTTCTGTAATGTTGTTATTTAAAAAGTAGTGAATTATGAGTGAAGTGACTGAAGTTGTAAGCGAAGCCGTACCTCCGGTAAATAAGAAAATAAATCTATTAAACTTAGATCACAAAGCGATGCGTGAATTTTTTGCTTCACTTGGCGAAAAGCCATTTCGTGCTGATCAAATGATGAAGTGGATTTATCACTTTGGTTATTCTGATTTTGAATTAATGACAAATTTGAATAAAAAATTACGTGAAAAATTACAACGTTTAACGGAAATATCAGCACCTGATATATCAGAAAAGCAAGTATCTAACGACGGAACAATTAAATATTCTTTACGTCTTGAGGGCGGACAAGAAGTCGAGACAGTGTGGATCCCTGAAAACGATCGTGCAACATTGTGTGTATCCTCACAAGTCGGTTGTGCGCTCGAATGTACTTTCTGTGCAACTGCACAGCAAGGCTTCAACCGTAATCTTTCTATGAGTGAAATTATTGGTCAAGTATGGCGTGTTGCCAATGATATTGGCGCAACACGTATCGCCGGAAAACGTCCTATTACCAACATTGTTATGATGGGAATGGGCGAGCCTTTATTAAACATGAAAAACCTCATTCCAGCGCTCGATACTATGTTAAACGATTTAGGTTATGGTTTATCTAAAAGACGAGTAACGGTAAGTACCTCTGGCGTTGTACCTGCACTAGATATGTTGAAAGAAAAAATAGATTGTGCCTTAGCTATTTCAATTCATGCAGGAAACAATAAGTTGCGTGATGAATTAGTACCTATCAATAAAAAGTATCCGCTCGAAGAATTTATTGCAGCAGCTGGTCGTTACATCGAAGGTTCAAAAGCGAATAAACAAGCAACGATTGAATATGTGATGTTAGATCATGTTAACGATAGTACAGATCAAGCGCACGAACTTGCTATTGCTTTGAAAGACTTACCGAGTAAAATTAATCTTATTCCATTCAATCCTTACCCAGGATCGCCTTATAAGCGTTCAAGTAATTCACGAATTGATCGTTTTGATAAAGTTTTACAGTCTTATGGTTTAACGGTGATAACACGTCGAACTCGTGGTGACGATATTGACGCAGCTTGTGGTCAATTGGCCGGTGATGTTTTTGACAGAACTAAGCGTACAGCGATGAATTCATCAAAAAGTGAAGCTGCTAAAGAGCAAGAAATTTCAGTAAAGCTTGTGTAATCTTTATATCCTAGGTATGTAGCCCTAAATACGTACCTTGTAGTGGAGCTGGTATAAGTATAATGTGTAGCTATTACATTAAGATAAGTGATATTTTTCAATATGATTAAATTTATGCCGCGTTTATTTATAACGAGCGTTATCGTTTTGTTAACTGTCCTTTCGGGCTGTGTAACGCAAAGTTATGAGAATGACAGCGACACGCCTGTTGTAGAAAGCGATTCCAGTAATAACGATATGGCCATGACTCGGATAACGCTAGGTCTTGGCTACTTAAACATGGGTAATACCACTCAGGCAAAATTAAACTTAGAAAAAGCAAAGCGTTTCTCACCTAATTTATCAGAGGTCTATACAGCCTTTGCACACTATTATGATGTAGTTGGTGAGCCGAACCTTGCCACTAACTCCTATGAAAAAGCGTTATCAATAGATCCTAAAAATCCAGATACTTTAAATAACTACGGCGTTTTTCTTTGTCGGAATGAAAAGTATGAAGCTTCTGAAAAATACACGTTAAAAGCGATAGAAATTCCAACCTATTTGATGGTTTCTCAAAGCTATGAAAATTTGGCACTTTGCCAATTAAAAGCCGATGACTTCGTTAAAGCAGAAAAATATTTCACTAAATCTATTCAACATAGCCCTAATCGCGCGTCAGCGTTGTTACAAATGGTTCGTTTGCAGTACGCTTTTTCTGATTACAAAAATGCCCAGAAATATTTACAACGCTATGAAAAAGCAACGCGCCGCTTTAGTCCTGAAGCGCTTGCTTTGGCTTATAAAGTGTTTGATAAACAACGCAATAGTCGTATAGCTAAAAATTATGCCGGTATGTTATTAAAAATGTTCCCTAATTCTTATCAAGCTAAACAATATATTCTTAATGAGCTTGAACATATCGAAGCTGATGATTTGGCTAAAGCTTATCAAGCTGCGAATGTTGATACCACAGTTTCATCACCTAAAAAGCGTGTAGTGGTTTTATCACCTAAAAAAAACAGAACAATAACCCCTAGAGAAATAAGTGAAAAGCCAAGGTTTACTAAAAGTAGTGTGGTTAAAACTGTTGCTGTTGAAAGTAACCAAAGTAAAATTAAGAAAGCGCCAGACCGTAAAATACATATTGTTCAAGCCGGCGAAAGCTTATTTACGATATCGACGTTATATAACGTTCATATGTACACATTAGAAAGTTGGAATAATATTTTTCGTGACAATATTTTATCGTTAGGTCAAAAG
>CAJWBY010000026.1 GCA_913020705.1 uncultured Colwellia sp. | reverse complement strand
TATAAAAGCAAGTGGCTATGGTGAATCAGAATCTGAAGATAATTGGGAGTTTGGAGTCGGCGCTGGTGTTGGCTATAACCTGAATAAAAAAGTAAGTGTTGAAGCATCTTATGAAAATTATGACGATACTAATTTCCTTTCAGTTGGCTTTAAATACGCATTTTAATTTACATATATTTCGTTAATCATATAAAGGAGAGCTCATTGCTCTCCTTTTAATGTGTTGAATTATAAACTTAATTACCCAGTACATTAAGTGTAGAAATATAAAAGTTCGCATCTACTTCAACGCTTGGATTTTCTTGACTCAATTCAACCGTAGACCAGCTTGTAGTTGGCGACAACCAACGTTCCTCACCCGCAATAATCACACGAAGCGGCATATCAAAATCTTTAATCACATTACCCCAACGAATTTTCATCACTTTGCCTTTCACAAAATATTCAAAACTGGGTATGCGAATATCACGCAAATATTGATCAAAGACTTTACTGAAGTCTATACCTGAGTTTGCACTGATATAATTTTCAATATCCTGTGTTGTCACTGTTTGGTGATAAAATGTTTTGCCTAAGCCACGTAATATTTCACGCCATTTTTTATCGTCATTAATCACTTGGCGAATGGTGTGCAGCATATTGCCACCTTTGTCGTACATATCACCAGAGCCGCCACGATTGGCATTGTATTCACCGATAATGGGTGACTTATTTTGAATGTTCAGACGCAGACCACGAATGTATTCAAAGGCTTGCGCTTTAGTGAAGTGATACTCCAAAAATAAGCTTTCCGAATAATTTGTGAAACTTTCGTGTATCCACATATCCGCTACATCTTTATTGGTAATGCTATTAGCGAACCATTCGTGACCCGATTCATGAACAATAATAAAGTCGAATAACAAACCTGGTCCAGCACTAGAACGATCTCGTCCTAAATAACCATTTTGATAACCATTACCATAAGTAACAGAACTTTGATGCTCCATACCTAAATAAGGGGCTTCAACGAGTTTATAGCTGTCTTCATAAAAAGGATAAGGGCCAAACCAATATTCAAAGGCTTCAATCGTGCGCTTAGCTTCTTTGAATTGTTTTTTAGCTTTCGTTAAATTTTCACGTAAAACATAATAGTCCATATCAAGTTGGCCTTTTTCACCTTGATATTTTTCACCAAAATGAACGTAGTCACCAATATTAAGGTTTACACCATAGTTGTTAATCGGGTTAACGACTTCCCAATGATAAGTCTTTGTTTTTGCTTTTTTATTATGATCGGTCTTAATTAATCGACCATTAGAAACATCAACTAAATGCTCTGGCACTTCCACGCTGATTAACACGCCATTATTAGGTTCGTCGCTAGGATGATCTTTATTTGGCCACCAAATACTAGAGCCAATACCTTGGTTAGATGTCGCAATGAAATCGAGGCCATTACTGTCTTTCTCCCAAGTAATACCCCCATCCCACGGCGCACGTTTAGCAGTAACGGGTTGTCCGGAGAAGTACATAGTTAGTTTATGCTTTGAGCCTACTTTGTATTCACTGGTTGGTGTGATGAAATAAGAATAGCCATCTTGTTCAACGTTAAGCTTTTTACCATTTTGTAGCACTTTTTCAAGCTTCATAGGTGCTTGTAGCTCTATTTGAAGTCGCTCACCTTTAGCTAACACCTGATAAGTCATGGTATTTTTACCAGAAAAAATCTTAGTTTCAGGATCAACTTTTATATCAAGGTGATAATGGGTTAAGTCCCACCATTCTCTTTCTGCCGTAATGGAACCTCGTAATTTTTCTTGATGGGTGACTGTTCCACTTTCTTGCTGCCAATTACTGGCTACACCTTCTCCGATAAGTGCCAGAGTGCAAGCTAAACCGACAAGTGAAGTTTTTATGCTTTTTATTATCATTGTTTTTATCCTAAGAACTTAATGTCCTAATAACTTCTCATGCATCATGTATACAATATATTAGCATTGTAATATCTATATTGTGAAGCTTACTGTTTAGGCATGATGTTATGCATCTTCCCAAATTTTATCGTGAATTAATTATAACGAAACTTAACATTATTATTGCGTATTTTTAAACTTATACGCTAGAATCACACACTTACTTGTCGGAGTGCTGAGATTATTTCTAAAAGAAATACTCAAAGCTGAGATCGCGAAAGCGGGATCCGTAGAACCTGATCAGATTAATATCTGCGTATGGGAACAAGGTAAAATAAAGCACTTATGCATTCCTGTTTTATTTTTTCCTCGATCTACACTTCGTCTTTTTTTGCTGCATTTATAAAAATGCAAATTATTAAAAGGCAACACCATGACCAAACCAGCAAATAAATTAACTCGCAGAGAACGTCGCGAGCAAGCAGAAGCTTTTCTAAAAAACGTATCAGACCAATCTTTCCCCAATTCTAAAAAAGTTTACGTGCAAGGTAAGGTTCACGATATAAAAGTCGGTATGCGAGAAATCACTTTATCTGACACTTTACTCGCGGGCGCAGGCACCAAAGAAAATCCTGTTTATGAAAAAAATGAGCCACTTTGTGTTTATGATACTTCAGGTTTTTATACCGACGAAAATGTAGCAGTAGACGTACATAAAGGTATCCCACGTTTACGTGAAAGTTGGATTGATAACCGCGGCGATGTTGAATTTTTAACATCTAACAGCTCTGTTTATGCACAAAAGCGTTTAGCAGACGATGGTGTTGATCATATTCGTTTCGAACATTTACCTAAAATGCGTATTGCTAAAAAAGGCAAAAATGTTACGCAAATGCATTACGCTCGCCAAGGGATTATCACCCCAGAAATGGAGTACATTGCTATTCGTGAAAACTTAAAGCGCGAAGAAGTGAAAGATGCCACTTTACTGCTACAGCATAAAGGCCAGTCTTTTGGTGCCAGCATTCCTGAACAAATCACGCCTGAATTTGTCCGTGATGAAGTTGCCCGTGGTCGTGCAATTATCCCCGTAAATATCAATCATCCTGAATGTGAACCTATGATTATTGGTCGTAACTTTTTAATTAAAGTTAACGCTAATATCGGTAATTCAGCAGTAACATCATCCATTGAAGAAGAAGTCGAGAAACTTGTTTGGTCTACTAAATGGGGCGCAGACACGGTAATGGATTTATCAACGGGACGTAACATTCATGAAACCCGTGAATGGATCATGCGTAACTCACCTGTGCCAATTGGTACGGTACCCATCTATCAAGCATTAGAAAAAGTGAATGGTGTCGCTGAAGATTTAACGTGGGAAATTTTCCGCGATACGCTTATTGAGCAAGCCGAGCAGGGAGTTGATTATTTTACCATTCATGCCGGCGTATTATTACGTTATGTCCCCATGACCGCTAAACGTGTCACGGGTATTGTTTCGCGTGGTGGTTCTATTATGGCAAAATGGTGTTTAGCGCATCATAAAGAAAACTTCTTATACACCCACTTTGAAGATATTTGTGAAATTTTAAAGCAATACGATGTATCGTTTTCATTAGGTGATGGCTTACGTCCAGGTTCTGTTGCAGATGCTAACGATGAAGCACAATTTGCTGAATTACACACCTTAGGCGAATTAACAAAATTAGCATGGAAACATGACGTGCAAACGATTATTGAAGGCCCAGGTCATGTACCGCTTCATATGATCAAAGAGAATATGGAAGAACAACTTAAGCATTGTGGTGAAGCACCTTTTTATACTTTAGGCCCATTAACAACTGATATCGCACCGGGTTACGATCACATTACTTCAGGTATCGGTGCCGCTAATATTGGTTGGTACGGTTGTGCCATGCTTTGTTATGTAACGCAAAAAGAGCATTTAGGTTTGCCCAATAAAGAAGATGTAAAAGAAGGTTTGATGACCTATAAAATTGCCGCGCATGCTGGCGATTTAGCGAAAGGACATCCCGGCGCACAAATTCGCGATAATGCGATGAGCAAAGCGCGTTTTGAATTTCGTTGGTACGATCAATTCAATATCGGTTTAGACCCTGAAAGAGCGAAGGCTTATCATGATGAAACCTTACCGCAAGAATCAGGTAAAGTTGCGCATTTTTGTTCTATGTGTGGTCCAAAATTTTGTTCAATGAAAATTTCTCAAGAAGTAAGAGAGTATGCGGCAACTCTTGAGGTAGATACTCCTTCTAAAAATAGGATTGAAATACAGTTACTTGACGAAGTTATCGTATTAGATGCTACACAAACAGATATAGAAAAAGGCATGGCTGAAAAATCTGCGGAGTTTAAAGCAACCGGTAGTGAAATTTACCATCAAGCGAAGTAATTGACGCGTGACTGTTTTTGAAAAACAAATCTTACCGACTAAAGCCTGCGCCAATATTGTTGTTATTGGCGCGGGTTTAGTCGGTCGCTTAATCGCATTGTCTTTGGTTAATCAGGGGCATCAAGTGACCTTGATTGATAAAGATAATAAAGAAGGTTATCAAAGTGCCGCTTATGCGGCGGCAGGTTTATTAACGCCACTAGGTGAAGCGATGCATGCACAGCCAAATATCGTTGAAATGGGTTTTGAGTCTTTAAAGTTGTGGCCTAAACTTTTGGCTCAGCTTGAGGGTTACACTTATTTCCAACAAGCGGGCGCGTTAATGGTGAGTCATGAGCAAGACCAAGGTGACTATCAGCGTTTCGTCCGATATATAAAGAATCATTATCCGCAACATCAGCTTCAACAACTTGATCGTCAGCAAATACTCGAACTTGAACCTGAGTTAGGTCGTAGCTTTAATCAAGGGGTATTTTTGCCAGAAGAAGGACAAATTGGTAACCGTAAATTGCTTATTGCGCTGCAACAGCAGTTAGAGAAAAGTAACTTAACGTGGTTGGATAATTCGCCTGTGGTAGAGATTGACCAGCACGTTTCTCATTGCTTAGTGACATATGAAAAGAACAATGAGAAACATGTGTTGGAATGCGATTTGGCGATAGATTGCCGGGGTGCAGGCGCGCGTAATAATGAAAGTAAACCTGAGGCCTCGCCCTTAAAAGATTTGCGTGGTGTACGTGGTGAGTTATTTCAATTGTTCGCACCAGAAGTACATATCACACGGCCTATTAGATTAATGCACCCGCGTTATCAATTGTATATTGCCCCTAAAACTAAAGGCTTTTATGTTGTGGGCGCTACAGAAATTGAAAGTGAAGATTGCGGACCGATGACTGTACGATCTTCAATGGAGTTACTCAGCGCGGCTTATAGTGTTCATCCAGGTTTTGCGGAAGCGAATATTCGCCAGCATATTGTTCAGCTAAGACCCGCTTTTAGCGATAACCAGCCAAAAATATCCGTGCAGCAACGTCTTATTCAAGTGAATGGTTTATTCCGTCATGGCTTCCTTATTGCGCCAGTGGTGTTAAGGCAATTAACGTTTTCGGTTGATCAATTTCTCACGAATAGTTCGATGGCAAACTCTCCGTATGGTGACTTGTTAGCCATAAATAAAGGTTAAAAACGTACAATGAAATTATTTATAAACGGACAATCGATTTCTATTGAAACCGACGAACCAACCTTATTAGTGGCATTACAGTGTTACTTGACACCTGATCAACAGCAACAAAGTTTTGCGGTTGCGCTTAATGGTAACTTTGTAAGTAAAACTGATTACCCACAAACTTCGGTTAATCGAGGAGATAGTGTCGATGTACTGTTTCCTATTCAGGGAGGTTAGTTGTGATTATGTCTAAGACCATGAATACAAAGCTTAATATTTACGGCCAGCTTGTCGATAGTCGACTGTTAATTGGCAGTGCGCTTTACCCGTCACCAGAAATCATGAAACAAGCGATTTTAGCCAGTGGTTCAAAAATTGTGACGCTATCGTTAAAGCGACAAAATCCTGCTGAACAGGCGGGGGCTAAAATTTGGCAATATATTCAAGAAATAGTTACAGAAAACAGAGGTTTTTTATTACCTAATACCGCTGGCTGTAAAACAGCTAAAGAAGCGGTAACACTAGCGAAAATGAGCAGGGAAATCTTTCAAACTGATTGGATTAAATTAGAAGTTATCGGTGATGATTATAACCTACAGCCTGACCCTATCGAGTTGTTATATGCTACAGAACAGCTATTAAACGACGGTTTTAAAGTGCTGCCTTATTGCACTGATGATTTAGTTATATGTCAGCGTTTATATGATTTAGGTTGTCAGGTGATCATGCCATGGGCATCGCCGATAGGCACAGGTAAAGGCTTGATGAATCCTTATAATTTAGAAACGATTCGATTAAGACTACCCGAAGCTACGCTAATTTTAGATGCTGGTATTGGTAAACCTTCAGACGCCTGTTTAGCCATGGAGATGGGTTTCGACGGAGTGTTATTAAATTCAGCCATTGCTTTGGCTGATAATCCGGTAATGATGGCAAAATCTTTCGCACAAGTTATTGTTGCTGGTGAACAAGGATATATCGCTGGCGTAATGCAGCAACGACAAACGGCTCACCCTAGTACGCCAACATTAGATACACCTTTTTGGCATCAACAAGGATAATTTTATGTCTGTAAAGATTAAGAGAAAACCAATCATGTGGACAATATCAGGAAGTGATTGTTCAGGTGGAGCAGGCATTGCCGCCGATATAAAAACAGGTCATGCTTTAGGTGTTGAGGTTTGCCATTTAATTACGGCTAATACCGTACAAAACACTGAAAAATTGCTTTCGGTTAATCCTATAGGCATAGATATATTGCAGCAACAAATCAGTGTGTTAATTGATGATAAACCACCAAGTGTAATTAAAATTGGCTTGTTAGCAAATATTGCTCAAGTAAATTGGCTTACCTCAACATTAGCTGATGTTAAAAGTAAATATCCAGCCTTGATGGTTATTTTTGATCCCGTTGGCCAAGCCAGTGTTGGCGGTGCCTTTTCACAATTACAGTGCGAAAATTTAACGGAATTACTTGCTCTTGTTGACGTGATCACGCCAAATTTAAGTGAAGCTCAACAATTATCGACCCTAAAATCTGTTAAGCCTGCAGAACTCGCTGAGCGGATCAATAAGCTTGGTGTTAATAGCGTAATAGTGAAAGGCGGCCATAGTTATGCTTTAGATAGCAATGGTCAGAAAATTAGTCGAGATTATTGCTTACATCACAATAAAGAAGTCCTCATTAGTTACCAGTTAACATCACCAAGAATAAATACCCATTGCAGCCACGGCGGTGGTTGTTCTTTTGCTAGTGCCTTAGCCGGATTTTTAGCCCATGGCTATTTAGTACGTGACGCTTTTACATTAACAAAAGCATTTATCAATCAAGGCCTAGCAAAGTCAGAAAAAAATGAACCAACCAACTCAGAATATTATGGCGCCTTCGAGCAAACAAGCTGGCCAAATAACGCTGAATACTTTCCTAGAATAAGTACCGAATTAACTCAGAAGTACTCAGCATTAGGGGCTTTCCCTTCACTTGACCTTATCAATGTGCAGGCAAATAAACTTGGGCTTTACCCCGTAGTTGACTCACTATACTGGCTAAAACGTTTATTTCCTTTAGGCTTAGAAGTCATTCAACTTAGATTAAAAAATAAAACCGCTCAAGAAATAGAGCCGCTTATCATTGAAGCTATAACGCTGAGTAAACACTATAAAACACGTTTGTTTATTAATGATTATTGGCAGTTAGCCATAAAGCATAGTGCTTACGGAGTACATATCGGGCAAGAAGATTTACAAAATGCAGATTTAGCGGCGATACAACAAACTGGCTTACGTTTGGGCATTAGTACCCATGGCTGCTATGAGTTTCTATTAGCGCAACAATTGAAACCGTCCTATTTAGCGATTGGCGCAATATTTCCAACAAAAACTAAAAATATGACCGGGCAAATTCAAGGAGTAGAAAACTTAAAGCAGATATTAGAATTAGCAACTGATATTCCTGTGGTCGCTATTGGCGGTATTAATCATCTACGGGCAGAACAAGTTTGGCAAACAGGCGTTGACAGTATTGCTGTTGTTACCGCGATCACTGAAAGTGAAAATGCTGAAATTGCGGTCAAACAATTTCAGCAAATTTTAAGGTGAAATTAACCTATTCGGCCAATATAGCGCTAACAGATATCTCCCTATTATTGTGACAGATTAATTTTAGGCTGCCATGTGTGCCAATCTTCATTCGCATCTTCCGCTAATTTGAATGATTGCCCCTGTTCTGCTGACTGAAAGATTTTGTTAGCTTCAACTTCAGGCGTTGCGAAAGCAATACCACCAGAAAGCAGCGTTTCTATAGATTCTGAATCTATACTAACCCCTGAAAAAACACCTGCATCTATCCGCATACCGCTAGTATTCCAAAATTGACTCTGTTGGCTCACTAAAGGTGCATAACGGTCAAATATATTGATATAAATATTAACCGTATCTGCGGTAGGTGATAAATCAACGCCAATAACACTCCCTACTTTGACTTGACGGTAGAGGACAGGGTTTCCTGTTCTTACTGAGCCTAAACTTTTTGCACTTAACGAAAGGTTTAAACCTGAAGATAGAGAGCTCATTACCGGTGAAATACTTTTTGCTTCAAAGCTTACACTTGGCTCACCTTTTCCTGGCATAATTCCAATGAAACCTCCATCAAGAATAGCGGTTACATTTGTTGAACCAACAAGACCAATTTCAGGTTTAGCCAGCCAAAACTGAGATCCTTTAAGTGAAAATTTACGTCCATTATCATCTAAAAAAGCGTATACAGTTGCACCGAAGCCTTCTTCATCAAAATCAACACGAGAAACCACGCCGACTTGTTGGTCTTTATATTTTATTTTCAAATTATTGGTCAGGCCCGCAACCTCACTGAAATGAATTTTAATTGCAATTCCTGCTAACTCTGCATGGGAAATATTATCAAATAAAGTGAATTTCTCTCCCTCATCAACACCATTCTCACCCGTATTTATTTCTGGATTGAAAAAACTTATCCCTCCTTTTAATACCGCATCAGCAGATTCTGTTTTAAGAATGAAGTTCCCTAAACCGCCACTGACTGTTACGCCACTGGCATTATAAAAACGAGTGAAGTTCGAAATCAAATGTCGATATTCTTCATCTACTGTAATATTGATTGATACGTTATTTCCTGTGTTATCAAGAGAAACATTATCAACTTGTCCAACAGCAATACCTCTATAACTAATTACACTACCCGGATTTACGACATTGCCTTGTTCTGCTGTTAGCGAAAGCTGGAGTCCTTTTGAAGATAAATGTTTTGCTGGGGGTTGAGCTGTTACAATGAAGTCGATCGCTTTTTTACCTTCCCCTACATTAACGCTAATATAGGCTCCACCAAATAAAGCATCAGTGTCCGTAATGCCTGACAAAGATAAATCAGCATTTACCATCCAAAATTGACTGTTTTCTCGAAGGATATATTCATAACTCGGTAATATTCCAACCTGTAAAGTCACCTTGTCTTGTTGGCGAATAATTTGATGAATAGAGCCTATTTGTTCGCCTCGAAGCATAATACGTGTTTTAGTGCTGAGTCCTTGTGCGTTAGTAAGATGAAGATTAAATACTGAACGTTGCTTAGCAACACTTTTATTCGTATAGAGTTGGAAAGTATCGCCATTTTTAGGGGGGGACTTATCATTTTCAGGCCCTATATCAAAAGCAATACCTCCTGCTAGCATTGACTGAATTGATTGGGCTTTAATATCAAAATTTTGTAGGCCTCCTGAAATATGTAAGCCACTTGCATTCCAAAAATGACTATCGGTAGACACAAAACTCTCATATTTAGGCTCAATGAAAGCATGCACTAAAAACTCACTTGGGCCAATATTCTCAATCGCCTGAATATCACCCACTTTTTGTTGTTTATAGTAAATACTTGAGCTTGTGGTTAATGACCCAACATCTTTAGCTTTTAAAACTAAATGTAAGCCCGGTTCATTATATTGATAAGCCGGCTTTTGATTATAGACAGTAAACTTATTTAAAGGCTCACCATCAACAGAAGGACTAATACCTATGTGTGCGCCGAGCATTAAGGTATTTAAATTAGTAACGCCACCTAAATCGAGTTGAGGTGCTACAACAAAAAATTGAGATTTACTTGTAAGGTAAGGGATAATGCGTGGATTGATTTTTGCACTAGCAACGATTACCCGCGCTTGCGGATCAATACGGATGAAGTCAGTTATTTTTCCTAAGGTCAGGCCTTGGTACCTTATCGCTGCACCTCGATCTATTCCTGAGTCCCAATTTAGCGTCAATACAATTTCGTGGCCCATCTGCGCTGTTTCGAAATCAGAGTACAAAGCAAAGCTTTGACCATTTTTAGCTGGGTCCATGATAGCTTCATATTCTGAATTTCCAAAAGCAATACCTCCTGCGATCACAGAAGCTAAAGAGCCGGTTTGAACTTGTACCCCACTTGTCAATGACCCAGAAATATTAACACCACTTGCATTCCAAAACCTCGAATTTTCCTTAACTAAGTCAACATATTCAGGTTCAATAAAAAGATTAATATTGATTGAGTCAGAATTTTTTTCATAGTTAAAACCTGATACATGACCTACTGTAATTTGTTTAAATAATACGGGAGATTTTTTGCCTAATGAACCGAGTGTTTTCGTTTTTAGGCTAATATGTAAACCGGGAGTTGCCTGATCTAAAACAGGTTCTTCAGATAAACCAATAAAATGACTTTGAGCTTCACCTTCTTCTTCAAAATCAGGCATTACATTAATGTAACTGCCTGAGAGTAAAGTATCTAATCCGGTAACCCCTTGAAAAGAAACATCAGCAGTTACATACCAAAAACGCGTTTTATCTGTCAACATTTTCTTTGAACTAGAAATCATTTCAATTTCAACAATAACACTCTGTAGATCTTCGGACACTTCAACATCACTAACAACACCTGCGGTTAAGCCTTTATAGCGAACTTCTGTTTTACCGATAACAATGCCACTAGCACTTTCAAACTGAACAGTAATAAAGGTACCTCTCTCGGAGACAGCTTTTCCAATTAACCAAGCACCGAAAAGTAGCGCAATAATGGGAACTAACCAAACAGCAGAAATACCTTTTCGATCTTTAATTATCGCTTTTGACTCAGCAAGAATAGTCTTATTTGCCATGTGGTAGCTCATCCTTATTGTTATATTTTGGGTTGGTTTCTGTGATTCTATGGTTATGTTTTTGGTGATTGTCCCACAGTAACCTTGGGTCAAAGCTTTCAGCAGCAAAAATAGTAAAAACCACCATCAAAGTAAAATAAGTAATACCGGATGCCACTTCAACACTCGTTAAAAAACCTAAATTCACTACAGCTGCCATTACGGTTACAACAAATACGTCCAGCATCGACCAAGGCCCTAAAAATTCAACGACATGATATAACTTACCCTGTTGCTTTAGCGTGAGTTTTGTTTTTCTTTTTGCGTTATACATCAATGTAAATAAGCCCATAATCTTACTTAAAGGCACAACAAAACTCGCAATAAAGATAATAATGGCGACAGGAAGCATACCCATTTGAATAAAAATGGCGATCCCCTCTAAAATGGTTGATGCATCAGGTTTACCTAAAGTATAAAACACCATCATTGGGTAAAGATTTGCAGGGATAAACATCACTAACGCTGCAATTGTCCATGCTAATGTGTATTCAAGGCTTTTAGGTTTACGTGTAGAAAAAACCGTTAAACATCTTGAACAGGCTTGTTTTTCGGCATGCATAACATTCAATTTGTGACACTGAGGACAATTGCCTAGGCCTGCTGCAAGGGCTTTATTGCTCAAGTGATTTCTCCAATTCGTCCCAAATACTGTGCTCGTCCATGGTGACTGACACTAAGGTTGAACAGACAAGTAATAGAACCAAACTAAGTAACCCACCATCTATGGTCATATCAGCCAACGAAGACAGTTTATACATAGACACAATCACCCCCATAAAAAATACATGCACCATCGTCCAAGTGTCTAATAAATGATAAGAACGAAAAAACACGAGTAGCGAAGGCTTTACACGATTAAACTTTATACACGATGAAATATATAACGCGGTGATTAACCGAACCGAAGGAATTGCAATGGTAAACATGAATACAGCAAAAGCGATAATATAATTTTTGCTATTGATCAAAATAGTAATGCAGTCTAACAAAGAGGCATCATTATAAAGACCCGCTGCACTTATGCCAATAATCGGTAATAAAGTAGCAGGAAAAAAAAGGACTAAACCTGCTATGGCGACAGCAATAGTTCGATTAATCGCATCTTTCTTTTTTGAAAACAACATTGCGCCACAGCAACCACATAACGCATTTTGCCCTTCAGACAATATTGGCTTCGGTAATAATGAATCACATTGATTACAAGCAATCATATGATTAACAACTGAGTTATTTCTCACGAAAAAGATGTCCCATTCGATTAAGTGTCCTTACTTTTTAAATCAATAGATTACCGCTTGGTAATGAATATTTAAGTCTACGACAACAAACTGTATTAGCCAATAAATACTCAACATACGCCATTTTGAAAATAAAAAAGCAGCTAAAAATAGCTGCTTTATGTTCAGGGTGGCCTTCCTCAGACATTCTGTATTCTAAGACATTAACGCATCAGCGCACGCCAACCGTTATAAATTGTTACTTTATAGTCGACATGTACTTCACTAATGCTGCGATGTCAGCATCTTCTAATTTCATCGCAATATTTCTCATCATCGCATTTTTGTCATTATTACGTGTGCCATCACGAAAATATTCAAGTTGTGATTTTAAGTAAGCTGCACTTTGTCCCCCAACAGCAGGAAAACCAGCTTGTGCCATACCTTTTGCATCCGAACCATGACAAGCAATACAAGCGGTAATGCCACGTTCAACATCGCCACCAAAGTATAACTTCTTGCCAACTTCACTTGTTTCTCCGCCAGCAGTCTTTAGCATTTGAGCACTATAATAAGCACCTAAATCATTCATATCTTGCTCGCTTAACGCCATGGACATGCCGCCCATAATGGCATTAACACGACCTTGCTTACCACCTGAAGTCATGCCAGCTTTAAAGTCAGCCAATTGCTTTGCAATATAATTAGCACTTTGTCCAGCGAGGCTTGGGTACATAGGGACTAAGCTATTCCCATCAGCTCCATGACATGCTGCACACATTGCAGATTTGGTTTTACCTGCATCAATATTTCCTTCCGCAGCATTCGTGATATTTAGTGCACTTGTTCCTAATAAAATTAAGCTTAGTAGTATTCTTTTCATCGATGAGCTCTCTATATGTGTCTAATTAACTGCGGCTATAAATTAAGAGTGAGGTGGTTACCTTACTCATTGTAATTTTTAATTTAAAGTAGTTTACACGAATTTGCTTCTTGTTAAATGTTCCGTGCATAAAAAAGCAGCTTAATAAGCTGCTTTTTTTAAACATTATATTAATTCATGCTTTATTTCATTGAAGACATAAACTGGGCTAAAGCATCAATATCTTTTTTCTTCAAACGCTTAGATACATTACGCATAATGCCATTACGATCGTTATCGCGCTCACCGGCTTTAAAACTAGCTAACTGTGCTGTTAAATATTCCACACTTTGATTCGCGACTGCAGGGAAGCCTGCTTTTGCTATGCCCTTACCAGATATACCATGACAAGCGATACAAGCAGTAATACCACGTGATGCGTCACCACCGAAATACAGTTTTTTACCTAATTCAGAGCCATTGCCATTTCCTGGTGTAGACTTTTGACTCGCAAAATATGCACCAAGTTCAGCCATATCTTGTTCACTTAACGCTGCAACCATGCCTGCCATTATAGGATTTTTACGAACACCCGATTTAAACTCTTTTAATTGTTTAGTCGTATATTCAGCATGTTGTCCTGCTAACTTAGGGTACATAGGTACTAAACTATTACCGTCTACACCATGACATGATGCACATACCGCTGACTTCGCTTTACCTGCAATCACTTCTTCAGTAATCGCGGCTACAGTAGCGACACGTTTAACTTTTATATTCGCAACCGCTTTGGTATCAGAAAAATAAGCGCCCATATCAGCTATATCTTCATCAGTCATTGCGCCAGCAAATTGATTCATTGCATAGTTGGTACGTGATTTACTTTTAAAAGCATGTAATTGTTTTTCAATATATGGTGCATGTTGTTTCGATAAATTTGGATAAATTAATACCTTACTGTTACCTTCTTTACCATGACAGCCAATACAAGAAGCAATATTACGAGATGCATCGCCTAATTCGTACAAACTTTTACCTGCAATAGCACTTGCTTCATAAGCTACAGGTGCTTGAACAGTTGCCGAAGTGCCTGCCTCAGTTGAAGCTGTTGAACCACCCGTTCTATCTAAACTTGCAAAGTAAGCACCTAAGTCAGCCATGTCTTGCTCAGACAAACCTGCGGCCATTGGTGCCATTAAAGGGGCAACACGTGTTCCGCTTTTAAATGCTGCTAATTGTTTCGCAATATAATCCGCATGCTGACCTGCTAGGTTAGGATAGGTGTCAGTTGTGCCGATCCCGTTTGCACCATGACAAGCGGCACACATAGCTGCTTTAGTTTTACCGGCTTCCGCATTTCCAACTGCTGCGAATGCTACATTAATGCTAATTAAGGCAAGAATTAACGAAAAAATAATTTTATTCATTGAATGGCTCTCTGCTTTCTTTTAAGAAAATTTAACTTATTTAAGTCTTATTGATCAAAAGGGTGGATAAAAAAACTGGTAGTATTTTACACTAATATCAGCCCTGTGTAATAAGCATAGTAAAAATTAAGCTGAAAATATGACACTTTTTGCTTTTTCACGATAAAAAAAAGATATAATGCTTTTTTTATTTGCCATTGGACGCCATTTTGTCATCAACTGTTATTCATTTAAGTAAAGCCACTTTCACCTTAAGTGCGCCAGATATTCGTCGCTTGCCTGAAGACAGCGGTATCGAGGTTGCGTTTGCAGGTCGTTCTAATGCAGGTAAATCGAGTGCATTAAATACCCTAACGAATCAACGTGGTTTAGCACGTGTAAGTAAAACACCTGGTCGTACTCAGCTGATTAATATTTTTGAAGTTGCTCCTAACCGACGCTTAGTTGATTTACCCGGTTATGGTTTTGCTAAAGTGCCGATTGAAATGAAGAAAAAATGGCAAAAAGCATTAGGTGAATATTTAGAAAAACGTGAATGTTTAAAAGGTTTGGTAATTTTGATGGATATTCGTCATCCGTTAAAAGATCTTGATATGGACCTTATTCAATGGGCAGCTGATAGTGACTTGCCCATTTTGGCGTTATTAACAAAATGCGACAAGCTTTCTCAAGGTAAAAGAAGCGCTGAAGTACTGCAGGTGAAAAAAGCATTGTCTTCATTAAATGCTGACATTACTGTGCAAGCGTTTTCATCTTTAAAATATACTGGGCTAGAGCAAGCTAACGGAATAATTTGTCAGTGGTTGTCTGCAGGATTAGACACTGACATGATGGAATCTGAAGAAATTTAACATCATAATTTAGAGCCAAGTTATTCACTCAAGTTTAACTTGGTTTAAATTTATTCGTTACAAGAAACCATATAAATAACATTCTTTTTCCAATGTTAATCTTCATTAATAAAATACTAACAAGCAAATTGATGCCAGTAAAAAACAATGGCAAAATAGCGCTATAAAAATTCTTCTTTCAAAAAAGGCTCGTCAATTAATGACTCCCATTGCTGAACTCATCGCAAAAGAACTTAATGTTAAAACTTATCAAATTGATTCAGCGATAAACTTGCTTGATGATGGTGCTACAGTGCCATTTATAGCTCGCTACCGTAAAGAAGTAACGCAAGGATTAGACGACAATCATCTGCGACATATTGACCAGCGTTTAAGTTATTTACGCGAGCTTGAAGATCGCCGAAAAGTGATTATTACCAGCATTACTCAACAAGATAAATTAACACCTTCGTTAGAAAAAGAATTAAATCTAGCTGACAACAAAACACGTTTAGAAGATTTATATTTACCCTTTAAACCTAAACGTCGTACTAAAGGCCAAATAGCGATAGAAGCAGGTTTAGAAACGCTTGCGAATAACCTTTACAACAACTGGACATTAACACCAGAAATTGAAGCAAAACCTTTTATAAATGCTGAGTCTGGGTTTGGTGATGAGAAGTCTGTGCTGGAAGGCGCAATCTATATACTTATCGAACGATTTGCTCAAGATGCCAATTTATTACAAAAATTACGTAAGCATTTATTAAAACAAGCACATTTATCAAGTGTTGTCGCCAAAGGGAAACAACAGGAAGGCGCTAAATTTCGCGATTATTTCGAACATTCAGAGTTATTAAAGAACGTCCCTTCACATCGTGCTTTAGCGATGTTCCGTGGTCGAAATGAAAAAGTACTACAACTCAGCCTCAATGTAGATCCGTCACAAGAAGGTAATAGCTATTCAAGCGCAGAACAAATTATTAGTGAACACTATAATTTACGTTTAACAGGCCAAGCTGCTGCAGAATTTATAACGAAAGTTGTGCGCTGGGCATGGAAAATAAAATTAAGCCTGAGCTTAGAAACTGAATTATTAGGCAATTTACGCGAACAAGCAGAAGATGGCGCAATAAAAGTATTTGCGACGAATCTAAGCGATTTATTAATGGCGGCTCCTGCTGGTCCTAAAACTACACTAGGTTTAGATCCAGGTATGCGAACAGGTTGTAAGTTAGCGATTGTTGATGCAACAGGTAAATTATTACAAACCTCTACTATTTTTCCTCATGCACCGCAAAATCACTGGGAAAAATCAGTACGAACTTTGGTGAATTTATGTCAACAACACAAAGTCGAATTACTGGCGATTGGTAATGGCACTGGCTCTCGTGAAAGTGACAAACTCGCTGCTGAAGTGATTCAAGCGTTAGAAAAAAATAAGCCACAAAAAGTGATGGTAAGTGAGGCCGGTGCTTCTGTATATTCTGCATCAGAATTTGCGGCAAAAGAATTTCCAGACTTAGATGTATCGATTCGCGGCGCGGTTTCGATTGCTCGCCGATTACAAGATCCATTAGCCGAGCTCGTTAAAATTGACCCTAAAGCCATTGGCGTAGGCCAATATCAACATGATGTCAGTCAAAGTCAGCTGAGTAAAACCCTCGACGATGTTATAGAAGATTGTGTAAATAAAGTGGGTGTTGATTTGAACAGCGCTTCTGCAGCACTCTTAACCCGTGTATCAGGTTTGAATAAAACCATGGCTGATAATGTTGTTGCTTACCGTGACGAACATGGTCGCTTTAATGACAGAAAAGAACTCAAAAAAGTTGCTCGTTTAGGGCCAAAAGCGTTCGAACAAGCGGCTGGATTTTTACGCATTGCAGACGGTAAAAACCCGCTAGATAATTCAGGTGTTCATCCTGAAAGTTATCCTGTTATTGAAAAAATCATTGCTCATCTAAACAGCAATATTATTGAATTAATGGGTAACAGCGAACAACTTAATAAGATTAACATCGCTGAACTGAAAGATAATAGTATTGGTGAGTTAACACTAAAAGATATTGTCAGTGAACTAGAAAAGCCCGGTCGTGACCCTCGCCCAGAATTTAAAGCTGCTCAGTTTAAAGAAGGTGTGAACACAATTAATGATTTAACCGTGGGAATGATACTTGAAGGGGTTATTTCAAACGTGGCGAACTTTGGTGCTTTTGTCGATTTAGGTGTTCATCAAGATGGTTTGGTACATATTTCATCGCTCACTGATAAGTTTGTTAGTGACCCTCGTGAAATTGTTAAAGCAGGTGACATTGTAAAAGTGAAAGTGATGGAAGTTGACCCATCTAGAAAACGCATCAGTTTATCAATGCGTTTAGATGAAACAATTTCGACCAATCAAGCACAAAAGCAACCGACTCATAAGCCACATATTGCTTCGCAAAATAAAGCGGCAACAAACACCAAGCCAAACCAGCAACGTAGTGCAAAACCACAAGCAAAGAAAAATGATAATGCCGCGATGGGCAACGCCTTTGCTGATGCCTTTGCTAAGTTGAAAAAATAACAACTATCAATATAAAGCAATAGAAACACTTAACAAGTGAGTGTTTCTATTGCTTACATTCATATTGTTTCAACCACTTATCTAAACGTTGAACTCAAAGACTCAATTTCAACCGCGCTGTCGTTAACATTAATTCCGCTGTCATGGACTTGTTGAGCTATTTCGGTATTTTGCTGAGAAATATCATCTATAGATAAAACATTTTTATTAATTTCGTTCGCCACCACCGTTTGTTCTTCAGCGGCAGTTGCTATTTGGGCGGTTATATCCGCCATTTCATCCATCATTTTTTTTATGCTATCCATGCTTTGCCTTGCTTTATCGGTATCTACCACACAAGATTCTGCATCATCCTTGCTCGACAACATAACCCCGCTCCACTCTTGTAAGGTGGTTTGTAATTCTATCACTGAAGATTGAATTTGTTCAGTGGCCGACTGTGTACGCCCAGCTAAAGTCCGCACTTCATCCGCTACAACAGCAAAACCACGACCTTGTTCGCCAGCCCTTGCAGCTTCAATTGCAGCGTTCAGTGCAAGTAAATTAGTTTGGTCAGCAATCCCTTGAATTTCAGACATAATAGTGGCGATATTGGTCGCGTCACCAACTAATCGGGTTGCGGTTGATGCGGCTTTTTCAACTTCTGTTGACAACTTATTGATTTTTTTCTGACTAGAATCAATAACACCCATGGTTTGATTACATTCTTCTTGGATGAAAATCACCTTGTCATGAGCACCCGTAGTGTTTTGGCTCACTTCTTCAATCGTTGCACTCATTTGCGTTATTGCCGTGGCTAACTGAGCAAGTTGTGCGTTTTCTTCAAACAACCCCTCTAAGGATTCGGTAGATCGTGTTTTTAAACCCTCAGATAATTGTAATAACATTCGGCATGAATCACTGCCACGCCCTAAAATAGTGCGCACTTTTGCTTGCTGTAATTGGAAAGGATAATCAAATAAGGCAGACAAACCCGTGCCGCTGAATATTAATCTTGATGGACTATCAAAGGTTTGCTTAATCTGGTTCACTTTTTTAGGTAATGAAATAAGTTCGTCGTTAAAAATGATAAGTAGAAAAGTAAGGCTGAGCAATTGAATAATCGCTGCTGGGAATGAAATAAGAAAAGTGGATGCTATAGCAGAACAAACAATGACAACCAAAGCCAATAAACGTTTTAAATTGATATTAGTAGAGAACTCATTGACGACCCTGTAACAAAATCTGTGTAACTGCCTATTATTAATACCCATGTAGGGTTAAGGATAGGCAGACTATGAATAAGAAAGCACTCGAAGCGTTTGGTAAGCAAGCGGCTAAATCAATTAAGACGGAAGCAGACTTAACTGACTTTCGTAGAATGTTAACCAAGATAACGGTTGAAGCAGCACTTAATGCTGAACTAGACGAACACCTTGGTTACGCTCGTCATGAACAATCTCAGCAAAATAACTACCGTAATGGTTATTCATCGAAAACCATCAGAACTGAAGATGGTCAAGTTGATTTAGATGCACCACGCGATAGAGATTCAAGCTTTGAACCTCAACTTGTGAAGAAAAACCAAACCCGCTTCACCTCGATGGACGACAAAATTTTATACCTGTATTCCAAGGGTATGACCACGCGTGATATCGTCGCTACCTTCAAAGAAATGTACGATGCTGATGTGTCACCCTCGCTTATTTCTCGCGTAACAAACGCCGTTATTGAGCAAGTGATTGAATGGCAAGCCAGGCCACTCGATGCGGTTTATCCCATTGTTTATTTAGACTGTTTGGTGGTTAAAATCAGGCAAGACAAACGCGTGATTAATAAAGCGGTTTATCTCGCCTTAGGTGTTAATATTGAAGGCCATAAAGAATTGCTCGGCATGTGGATATCCGAAAACGAAGGGGCTAAGTTTTGGCTCAACGTGTTAACTGAACTTCAAAACCGAGGGGTAAAAGATATTCTCATCGCCTGTGTCGATGGCCTTAAAGGTTTTCCTGATGCCATTAATACCGTTTATCCCCAAACGCAGGTACAGCTCTGTATTGTGCATATGGTGCGTAATTCATTGAAGCTTGTGCCATGGAAAGATTATAAAGCGGTTACTGGCGACTTAAAGCAAATATATCAATCAGTAACCGAAGAGGAGGGTTTGATGGCGCTCGACCAATTTGAGCAACGCTGGGACAGTAAATACCCCAGTATATCGCGTTCGTGGCGCAGTAACTGGCAAAACGTTAGCACAATATTTAACTATCCTAATGATATACGCAAAGCCATTTATACCACCAATGCGATTGAGTCACTGAACAGTGTTATCCGTAAGGCCATTAAAAAGCGTAAACTATTTCCGCATGATGATTCGGCTAAAAAAGTTATCTATTTAGCGATTGAACAAGCATCCAAAAAATGGACGATGCCGATAAGAAACTGGAAAACGGCCTTGAATCGATTTATGATTGAATTCGAAGACCGCTTAAAGGACTTTATTTAAAACGGGCAGTTACACAAAATCTGTTACAGGCTCTCATTGACTGACTTTCCCTTATTAATTTTATCGTACAACTGTTGCGCTTTTTGCTTTTGTTCCGCACTAGGACAACATCGAACTGATTGAAAACCAATAACTGAGTCACCTTGATAAAGTGGCGTAACATAGGCATCGACCCAATAATAATCACCATTTTTACAACGATTTTTAACCATTCCCCGCCAAGAATCACCGCGATTTAATTTCTGCCATAAATCAGTAAATGCAGCTTTAGGCATATCGGGGTGCCGAACGGTGTTATGAGGTTGACCAACTAATTCTTCACTCGCGTAACCCGCAACTCGGCAAAACTCATCATTAGCATAAGTAATATTACCTTGAGTATCGGTAGTAGAAACCAATTGCTCTGAGGCCGAAAAAGTAACTTCATTATTGCTGTCAGTTCGAGACATACTGTATTCCTTTACGTATATAATTAATTATATTATTGAACAATATCAATTAAATGACCCATTTATTTCCTATAAACATGATCTAGATCATTATAATAATTAAGTTTATTTTTAATTCACCTCTTTATGCTGAAAACATTTAAATTTTACGTATAAAAAAGGGGAAGCTAGAGCTTCCCCAACAACCTCAATATAGGAGGTCAACTAACGCAAGAACATGGTAAAAATCTTACTTATAAAACATACTTTGCTGAAAATTGTAGATAGTCAGAATCAACATTTTTATCCGCCATTTCAAAATTCCCCACTTCCACACCAAACGATAATTGTTTAGTCACATTTTTGAATAAATTTACGCCCCAATGTGTACGGTCATAATCAGCGACATCTGTAGTTGTATTACCGTAGAATGCTGTACTTCTTAATCCTTCAGACCAGAAATGACGATAAGCCACACTGATTGAAGTTGTTTCTTCTACTTCTTCACCAATTAAATCTTTTGAAGCGGTAACACCTACATAACGGCCTACTTCTCCACCATGGAATTGAAAACGAAAGTCATCTTTACCAAAAGTATTAATACGACCTGAAATACCATAACCCACTGCTGACTCTTCATTACCGCCGACTGTTTGTAATTGCTTCGCAACGACAGCAATAGCCACGTTACCCCAATCACCCTTCATGTTATAACGACCAACTATATCAGGCATTGAATCATTACCACTTACACCACCGTATGATTCAGGGTTTTCAACTGACACCTGAAAATTACCCATAGTATAACGAACCTGTCCTTGACGAATAAAGGCAGCGGCAACCAAGGGACCACCAAAATCTGCAGCTTCTGCAAGGGCACTCGTATTAACAAATGTTGACCAAGTTTCACCGATCAATAGATTTTTGTATTTAATGAATGCATGACGAATACGTGGATTTGATGAATTAGAAATAATTTCATTACCACCACCTTTAACAGCGTCGCCGTAGAAATCCATTTCAATAAAGCCCGTTAAGTCACCATGTTTATATTTGGTATTAATACGCGATTCATTTACAGCAATACCAAAGTTAGAAATACTTTCATCTAAAGCTGAACCACCGCCGTACCAATAATCTGTTGCGCCGACAGTACCGTCGATATAACGTGCATCAGCTTTTATATAACCGCCGAAAGTAATACTATCGTCGTTATCTAATTTAATTTCGTATGCCGCATTTGCAGTGCTAGCTAGTGCTAATAATCCTGTTGCTAATAAAAGTTTTTTCTTAATGAACATTTTGCTTTCCCCATTTGTTGTTTATTAGCCTCAGAAAACTGCTGGTGCGATCTTTTGGCTGTTTATATCGTTTTATTTTTATTTTATGCATATAACTTAAAGCGATAATTCATCTTTAGGAATTAGACATAAGTCTAAAGGGGAGCTTTTCTTCCTGTAAACTGCCATTATTTCACCGTATTAAACCGCACATTTAACGATAAAAAATACGCTTGAACACTTGAAAATGTTAGGGTTAAAGTAATATTGCTTGTGATATCATCAAGCAAATAACTCATAATTAAAAAAGGTAAATTTAGATGAGGATGTCTCTTATTATTGCCGGTAGTGTTGCAATTATTACCGCACTAACACCTGCAGTTTTGTCTGCAAAGCAACTAAGTGTTGACGACTACAAAAAAGCAGAGCAACAATTATCATTCCATACAAGCAAGTTAGTTACTGGTACTGTTGACTACCCGGCATGGTCAGAAAATGGCACTTTGATTTACCGAAGCCATACAAAAAATGGTAATCAGTTTTTCAAAGTTGACATAAATAGCCAAAAAAAATCACTCGCATTTGATCATAAAAAACTAGCTGACTCATTGGCTCGTATCACTGAAAGCGAAGTAGAACACAATAAACTTCCTTTTACTGGAGTAGAGTTTACATCCGCAAGTAACATCAAAATTTCAATAAAAATGAAAAATTACCAATGTGATTTGAGTAATTATTTATGTAATGAAGATAAATTAGCGCCAAAAAGTGATGAGAATTTATCGCCTGACGGTAAACGAGCAGTATTTATTCGCGACCACAATTTATGGTTACGTGACTTAGCAACAGATAAAGAAAGTCAGTTAACTACTGATGGTATTCTAGATTTTGGCTACGCTACAAATAATGCAGGCTGGGTTCGTCGAGACTCCCCTGTTGTAACTTGGGCACCAGATTCAAAAAAACTCACTACATTTAAGCATGACGGACGTAAAGTCGGTGAAATGGGTATTGTTTCAACTGCTGTTGGTCACCCTAATATTGATGTATGGAAATACCCGTTACCGGGTGATGAACATATCTTTGCTATTCATCGTGTAGTGATTGATGTTGAGACAAAAGAAGTTACTCCCCTTGATATGGCGCCTGATGCTCACCGCTCAACAATAACTGACCATGTGGCTGGTCGCAACGGCGAACTATTGGATATAGATTGGGCTGATGACAGTAAAACCTTTGCTTTTGTTTCTTCAACACGAGATCACAAAAAGGCGACGCTAAAAATTGCTGATGCTAAAACGGGTAAAGTAACCGTTATTTTGTCAGAAACTCAAGAAAGCTTTTTTGAATCAGGTGTAGGCGGCATTAGCTGGAGATACTTAGAAAAAAGTAATGAAGTTATTTGGTTTTCTCAGCGCAGTAATTGGGGGCATTTATATCTTATTGATTTAACTACAGGAAAAATTAAGCAGCAAATTACCCAAGGTGACTGGACGGTTATCGAATTGCTTAGTGTTGACCAAGCAACCGGTAAACTTATTTTTACCGGTGCAGGAAAGGAAGGCAGCGACCCTTATTACCACTACCTTTACAGCGTAAACAAAGATGGTTCTGATTTAACCTTATTAACACCAGAGAAGAAGCATCACCGCATCACATTGAATAAAGCTGGTACACACTTTTTAGATCGCATGGCAACACCGACAACCGCTGAAAAAACTATGGTTCGTGGCATCTATAATAAAAAAGAATACATGATAGAAGCGATGGATATCAGCAAATTGGAAGCTTCTGGATGGAAAGCACCTGTTGAATTTATGGTAAAAGACAGAAATGGTGAAAATGATATTTACGGTTTAATGTACAAGCCTACAGATTTTGACGCGAGCAAATCTTACCCCGTCGTTAACTATTTATACCCAGGTCCACAGGTGGGTAGTATTCGTGGTCGTCATTTCCGTTCTTCACGTGGAGACAACCAAGCGATTGCTGAATTAGGCTTCATTGTCATTGAAATTGACGCCTTGGGAACACCAGGACGCTCAAAAGAATTTCATGATTTTTATTATGGCAACATGGGTGACAGCGGTATTCCTGACCAAGTTTCAGCCATTCAGCAGTTGGCTAAAAAGCATAGCTGGATTGATGTAACGCGTGTCGGTATTTGGGGACATTCAGGCGGTGGTTTCGCGTCAACACGTGCTTTATTAACCTTCCCTGATTTCTATAATGTTGCTGTTTCACAGGCTGGTAATCATGACAACCGTAACTATGCTGACGAATGGGGCGAAAAATATCACGGTGTTGAAGTGAAAAATGAAGATGGCATCAGTAATTACGATAGCCAAGCAAACCAATTATCTGTTGACGGTTTAAAAGGTAAGTTATTAATTGCTCACGGTACAACCGATACTAATGTCTCCCCTTATAATACCTTGATAGTTGTAGAGGCTTTAATTAAAGCCAATAAAGACTTTGATATGTTAATGCTACCTAATCGTGGTCACGGTTTTGCGCGCGAACCTTACATGATGCGCAAGCGTTGGGATTATTTCGTAGAACATTTAATGGGTGCTACACCGCCAAAAGAGTTTGTGTTTTCTAAAAAATAAGATTACTCACCACTCAATTATAAAAGACGCATTAAGCGTCTTTTTTTTATGGCTGAAAATAAATCGTAAAAACACTTTCCGCAACAAAATAAAGCAAAAACTACGACTTATCCGTTTAACACAATAAGATAGATGAAACTCAAGCTGTACATAACTTACAAGCCAAATAATGAAACCAAGGTCTGATCTATTCTTTAATTACTCACGAATAACACTAGACAAAGTTTCAAATCTATTTATTGTAGTTATTGCCTATTGGTATATTAAGTTCCGATTTATCAAGCACCAACGGGCTTCTAACAACAATAAAATAGGTGGTTACATGGCTAGACTAAAACAGGCAAAAGAAGCATTAAAAGAATCTTACGATGTTTTTAACCAAGCAGTAGAAAAGAAACTCCCTGCATTATCATTATCGAATCACGACTCTATTAAAAATTTACTCGACATCGTTATTCGTAGAGAGTCAATTGCGGTAACTAAAAAAACGAGTTTTCCCAATAAACTTTCTGCCGATCTACGAAAAAAATTGGCTGATGTATTATTACTTATTGATAACGTTGATATTGAAATAATCAAAGAAAATGCGAAATCCCCATCAACTGACAAAATCGACAGTTAACATGCATTTTATTCAATGAAGGTCACTCTGGCTTTCTTGTGGTATTTTTTAGTTCGAAAATTGACGCTGAAAAATACCACTGCTATTTCTTATGTTTCTCCTTAATAAATCGTCATAATTTCTTTAATACTCAGCGTATCCATACCTAGACTATAAAATTACAGCAGCAAATCTTGTAACGTCAATTGATTATTATTCTCCATATTACTCACTTGTACCATCAACAACTCTGCCGTTGCTATCGCATCATTTAACGCATTATGAGCAAAATGATTAGGCAAACCATGCTTATGACGTAAAGCGGATAATCTTAGCTCTGAAGGATCATAGGCAATGTCTTTTTTGTCCAATTGTCGCTTCGCCAGCATCAGAGTATCTATTATGGGAAATGGCGGCGCTATGCCATACAGAGCTAAGCAAGCTTGCTGTAAAAATTGCCTTTCAATGCGGGCAAAGTGCACTAACATTACTTTTCCAGCGAGAGCGTTAAGTAATGATTCAACAACTTCTTTAAGTGGCGCACCCTTTTCTTTTTGTTGATCTGTTATTTGATGAATAATAACGTTATCCGCAGAAAGATCCTCTGTGGTTTTTATTATTTGATGATAACTATTTTTTAATGATATTTGTTGTTGTTTTAAGCCAATAAACCCAACACTCAATAACTTATCATTTACCGCATTCAAGCCAGTCGTTTCAAAATCAACCGACAAAATGTCAATATCCTTTAAAGGCGTATATGGATGAGGAAATGAGATTGAAAGAAAATCTTTTAAAGCCCCTTCTGGCGCCCGGACCCAAGCTCTTTTCCGCTGTGCTTCATAACCAAATAATCCATAAAACAGTGGCTGATTGCTGATCATATTTACCCTTAAACAGTTGACTGTCTGCTGTCTTGCAATGCTTTAATCACTTTAAAGGCATCTTTTAAATGTTCTCGTTCGAGCTTGGACAAGTTTTGCGGTGGCAAATAATTATTAGGTGCTTTACCTGCTTGTAATAAATTGGCTTGATGCTCTAAACGTAAAATGCCTAAAAATTCATAAGCATCAATTAAGTTTGCTGCTGACTCTTTAGAAATAGAAGACGTACCCGCTGCTTTTTGTATGCGTTCAATGGTATTCACTGAGGTAATGCCTTCCGCCAATGCGTAGATCCTTGCAAGGTCAACAATCGGCGCAATACCATTATGCTTAATGTCTAAACTCGATTTATGCTCGCCATCAGAAATAAGTACAAAATCACGAAAAAAACCAAGTGGCGGTCTTAACATTAAAGCATTACGGGATAAGTGTGCGAGGAATAGGCTGTTACCTTTCGTTCTTTTTAATAACCGACTTCGCACTTCATTAAGTAAAGATTCATCGCCATGTACTGTAGTTAAATCAAAAAAAACGCTGCCGTTTAGTAATGCTTGTGGGCTGGGAGTATTCACCCATTGTTCAAAATATTTATGCCACTGTTTTTGCGGTTGTCGCCATTTAGGGTTACTTGCCATAATATTGCCTGGGCAAAGTATAAAGCCACAAGCTGCTAGCCCATCACAAACAAACGACGCTAGATTTTCAAACCAAGCTTCATGTTCAGGTTTCAAATCATCAGAAATAATCAAGGCATTGTCTTGGTCAGAATGAGCGAGCTGTTCTTGCCTCCCTTGTGAACCACATGCTAACCAAGCATAGGGAACCGGCGATTTACCATTGATTTTTTCTGACATTTCAATAATACGAATAGTAAATGCCATGGTTATTGCGCTTATACTTTTCCCCACATGATCAGCACTCGTGCCTAATTTAGCCATACGAATTTGTAATTTTGGAAGTAACTTACTAATTCGGATCAAATCATTAATCGTACTCGCTTTACGAATAATACTCGTGATATTAACGGCATTGTGACCTTCGTTATTCATTAAATCGGTGATCGTGACCATAGCAATTAATTCCCCATATTCTCCTGACTCACTGAACCCCGTGATAGGAAGATGATGAATACGCTTACTAGTCATCAACATGAGAGCGTCATAAGCACTACTTTTTTCGGGTAACGTTGCCATTTCCGTCGTCATAATTTCGCTTACAGGCATGGTAAAAGGTAAGCCTTCAGCGACACAGCGACGGCGAATATCTTTATCTGTTATAATGCCAACAGGTAATTCTCTTAAAATTTGTCGATTGTTTTCTTCAATGACTTGGTCATCTATAACAACTAAACAAGAAACCCCTTCTGCTGTCATTTTTATCGCTGCTTGTTGGATGCTTTGAAGACTACTAATCGTTAATACTGGCTTGTGATAAAACTGACTAATGGGGTTATTGATAAGTGAGGAGTTGATAATCGCATCTTCGTTAACTTTACTCATTTTCCCTTTTAAACGCTCTGCAGCGGTTTGCATAAAAAACGCATCTATTTGTGGATATTTCTGAACCAAAGACAATAACGTCTGATAATCAAGACTATACAACAAAGTGTCTTCTTCAGTATTTACATTCACTTCATTGCGCTGTGCTGGCCGACAAAAAACGCTGCAAATTTCACCTTCAGAATATTTACCGACTAACTGACCATTATGATCGGTATAAACCAAAGCGCCTTTGCGTAATATGTAGAGTCGCTCATCTTTGATACCACTTGGCGGTAAAGGTTGCTCTGCCCTCACATAACAAATATTTATTTCTTTCACTAATTGTAAAATCAGCGATTCTGGTAATGTGTCAAATGGTGGAATTGCTTGAATAAAACCACTAATTTCGGCGAGTTCACTGTCCATATTCTTTCAGCCTTTAACGAGAAACAAACTTAGTAGATAGCTATTTTTAGTGCATTTCACCCTATCTCGTCAACCATAAAGCACAAGATCTAGACTAAAGTGTAATACCTCAAGTCGAAAAAGATTGTTAGTGTCAATAATAGTTAAATTTCACTATGAATTTTTATCTTTGTATCAGCTCTGATTGGAATTAATAGTAAACGTAACTACTGCCTTAATTGGTTAAACAGGTGAGTATTCAAGCGTAAAAAAATAATAAACGCTATACATAATAACTGGGCATAATTCGAAAAGGTTATCGCTCAGATAAGTTAAATTGCTAGGAGAGGATGATGGAAGATAAACAATCATATTGGTCAGAGAATCTGCGCCTAATATTTATAAGTCTTGTTATCTGGTTCGTAGTTTCATTTGGTTTCGGTTTGCTATTAGTGGAACCGTTAAATGAAATTCGACTCGGCGGATACAAACTAGGTTTCTGGTTTGCACAACAAGGTTCAATTTACACCTTTGTCGGTTTAGTTTTTTGGTATACCAAAAAGATGAACGATCTTGATAAAAAATACAACGTTGAGGAATCATAATGGATGAGTTAAAACTCTATACATACATTGCAGTATTTGGTTCTTTCGCCATTTATTTCGGTATAGCGTGGTGGGCCCGCGCAGGTTCAACCAGTGATTTTTATGTTGCCGGTGGTGGCGTAACCCCCATGCAAAATGGTATGGCAATCGGTGCCGATTGGATGAGTGCTGCGTCATTCATTTCAATGGCAGGTATGATTTCTTTCTTAGGTTATGGTGGTTCAGTTTTCTTAATGGGTTGGACGGGTGGTTATGTATTGCTCGCCATGCTTTTAGCACCTTACATGCGTAAACATGGGAAATTCACCGTACCTGAATTTATTTTTGACCGTTATTACTCAAAAACTGCACGTGTTGTTGCCGTAGTTTGTTTAATCATCGCGTCATTAACTTACATCATCGGCCAAATGAAAGGTGTTGGTGTTGCTTTCTCTCGCTTCTTAGAAGTTGATTATGACTTAGGTCTTTACATCGGTATGTTCGTTGTTTGGGTTTATGCGGTATTAGGTGGAATGAAAGGTATTACTTACACGCAAATTGCTCAGTACGTTGTATTGATTTTTGCTTATACTATTCCAGCTGTGTTTATTTCATTACAGTTAACTGGCAACCCTATTCCACAACTAGGTTTAGGTTCAACCTTAGCTGACGGTAGCGGTGTTTATTTACTTGATAAGTTAGACCTTGTTGTAACTGAATTAGGCTTTAAAGAATACACCACTGACAACATGGGCGGTTCAGTAAATATGTTCGCATATACTCTATCACTGATGATTGGTACTGCGGGTTTACCTCACGTTATTATGCGTTTCTTCACTGTGCCTTCAGTAAAAGCAGCACGTCAATCAGCAGGTTATGCATTAGTTTTTATTGCTTTGTTATACACTGTTGCTCCAGCAGTTGGCGCAATGGCTCGTTTAAACTTAATGAATACTATTGAACCAGCAGCGGGTCAAAACCTTGAATATGCTGAACGTCCTCAGTGGTTTAAAGACTGGGAAAAAACAGGTCTTTTACAATACGAAGACAAAAATGGCGATGGTAAAATACAGTACACTGCAGACAAAGCAACCAATGAAATGGTTAAAGTTGACCGCGACATTATGGTATTGGCTAACCCTGCAATCGCTAACTTACCAAACTGGGTAATAGCATTAGTCGCAGCGGGTGGTTTAGCAGCAGCATTGTCTACCGCAGCCGGTTTATTATTAGCCATATCATCCTCTATTTCCCATGATTTAATGAAGGGTATATTAACACCTGATTTATCAGAGAAAAACGAGTTACTGGCAGGTCGAATTGTCATGACAATATCGGTTATGGTTGCAGGTTGGCTTGGTTTAAATCCGCCTGGCTTTGCCGCAGGAACGGTGGCACTCGCCTTTGGTTTGGCCGCGTCATCAATATTCCCAGCGTTAATGATGGGTATATTCGCTAAGAAAATGAGCGGTAAAGCAGCGGTTGCAGGTATGATTTCAGGTATCGGTGTAACTATGTTGTATGTATTCCAACATAAAGGTTTTATGTTTATCCCAGGAACTTCATTCCTTGGTGACATGGGTCCTAACTGGTTCTTCGGAATTTCACCAAATGCCTTTGGTTCAGTCGGTGCACTTGTTAACTTCGCAGTAGCTTTCGCTATGTTGAAAGTAACAGGTCCAGCGCCAGCTCATATCCAACAAATGGTTGAAAACTTCCGAACTCCACATGGTGGCGTATCTGCAGCACATGACCACTAAGCCTATTTTTATCGCAAATTATCAAATAAGATAAGCGCATAAAATAAGTGAATGATAAAAGGCTAGATACTTCATCTAGCCTTTTTACTCTCGAAAATATAAGCCAATCAAATAGGTAACCTTATGAACAAACACACTAAAACAGCCATTATTGTTGCTCCTATATTAACAATACTCGGTTTTGCATTAGCTGATTTATGGGAAGAAAATAATGCCAGTCAATCGCGTGCCTTTGAATTAGTGCCCTTTGGACATTGTGACGTTGCCCAGCAAAAATGTATTTTAAAAACCGGTGAATTTGAAGTGAACGTGATGGATGATAAGGGCATAACAACGGTTAACTCTACATTCCCTATCGACAAAGCCACACTATTTCTTGTTGATAAAAACAGTGAAGCAACACCCTTTCCATTAGGAATGAAAGACAGCCCTTACTACTGGAAGCGAGAAACACCTCTCGGCAGTTTAGTTAAAAATAAAGGCGACAGTTATAAGCTTAGATTGGTCATTGAAATTAAAGGTGGGAAGTATTTTTCTGAATTTAAAACCCAAACCATTAAGTAAAGTTCAAACTTAGGTAACTCTCACTCAACTCGTTTGACTACGAATAATGTTTGATATTGCCAATCACCAAGTGAAATTGAAACTGAGGATAACTAATACCGCATTGTTGACCTTAGCCAACAAGCGTCATTCAAGATTGACAATTAGATTTTGTGACACCTAACGCCACATTAATCTACAAATAAGTGTTGGTTCATAATATTGAACGAAGTGAAAAACAACTATTTTTGTACGATTGAATGGCTTATGTTTAAAATTGATAACCAACCTGTAACATCCCGCCAATTTCTAAACCATCATTTTTCTTTGCACTTACAACAGTGAAACCAATATTTCCTCCTGATTTATTTATACCACTAAAAAAATAGCTATAACCTATGCCCGCGCCATAAAGTGCTTTGTCGTCAACGTTATCTCTTTCACTGCCTACTATTCCAATATAGAAGTTTGCAGCATGTTTATTAGATTGATAATCAAATAATTCTGTCGTCATATAGCCTAAACCAAAACCACAAGTTGAACCGTTCATTGATGAATATGACATACAACCTGATGAAATATACTTAAAATCGGTTGAGGATTGTATACCGACATTTAAACCAATTCCGGCATACAAACTTCCAATACCGATACCAGTAGTAAAGTTATTTTCTGCTAAAACAGAAGTATTAAAAAGTAGAATAGATAGACAGAATATAGCGAGCTTATTTATTTTCAAAAAGTGTTCCTTACTTTATTATTGAAAAGATAACGCCCTACTAAGGGGCAATAATGTTATTCATCGGGTTTGAGTGGCTTGCATGTGTTTATTACGATTAACTTTTTTTATTAAAGTGGTTAAACAAATCAACAATTATAGAGAATATATCACTCGCAGCATATCGATATTCCCTTGCTGCTTTATACTCCTCTCTTGCAACGGTTGGTTGACCAATAGATTCATAATAACTTCCTGTTTTAGAATGCATGTTAGCTCTTTTTTCCAAACTTGAACTTGAAGCACAACCAGTAATTATTACCGATATAGCTAATGCAATAACTTTTAATTTATTCATTTTCATACTTCATCCCTGGTACTTCGGAAACACCTAATTATAGACATTACACTCCATTAAAGGATTGTAATTGTTGGCTAAAATGTGAGTAGGATCCAGAAAACTGATTCTATAATTTCTACATTTTCCATTGTAGCTTGGGTCGATATATTAGAATGTCTATATTATGTTTTAGATTTGTAAAGAACTGTAAGAAACATAATGTATTAGAAAATATATGGGAAATTTTTATTAGCATTGCAATTACGTTGGCAACAGGTAAACTTTATTTAAGATAAAAACTAAATATGTTTAAAAGAGAATACAAATGTTAAGACAAAACGCTGCAAAAATTCATTTATATGTTGCTACATTTTTAGCACCGATTATTTTAATGATCAGCATTTCTGGCGGATTATATTTATTTGGCTTTAAAGGCTCTACTGAAAATACAATAATAAAAAGTGATTCAAATTATGCTTTCAATATTAGTGGTTCAAATAGCGAACAAGCAGCTCGAGACTTATTAGATCACCATGGCTTAGACTCATCGTTTGAATATGTTAAGCAAGGTGGCAATAGTATCTTTACTCGACCTACATCAGAAGATTCATTTGTTATTACCATGAAAGATGACAGCTATTCATTAACAAAAGTTGAACCTGATCTTATAAAAACATTGGTGGAATTACATAAAGGCCATGGTCCATTAGCATTTAAAACGTTGCAAAAATTAACCGCGATAGGATTAGTGTTGATTTTACTGACAGGAATGATTCTAGCTTTATCTAACAAACGTAACCGAAAAACATCGCTAATTACGATGGGGGCAGGATTTGCTCTTTTCTTGGTTCTTGCTTTTTAGAGTAGTTATTAGGCTGTTAGTTAAAAAATTGGAAAGTTATCACATAAACCTATTAATCCAAATTTGTCTTGTCTCAAGCCAATTTTGATATTCTTCTTCGTTGTAACCTGAATTTATAAATATCGGTTTAACCTTTTCTTCCTTAATAAGTCTCTTAGTAGCCAATTCCAGCCGTTTTGAAATGTTTTTTTTCTCGGCTGTATTGCTATAAATTGTATGAAAAGTATTAGTTGTCATAAGAGGAGTTATAGCAAATAAACAATTTTCACTTAGTTTACTTTTTCCTTTCATTTCACAATGTGTTCTAGCTACAGAATTAGAAAAAATCGCATAATCTAACTTCCCTTTGATAAGAAGTTCAAATACTTGTTCTGAGCTGGGCTTCCTATATACATCAGTAAATTTAAGCTTTGCTGCTAACGAGTCACCAATAGAGCTTGTCGTTACACCAACTAATGCTCTGCTAGATAGAATTTCATTTAACGATAGTGAATTTTGTTTTTTGGCATACAAAAAAATCCCATCTAATGCAAAGGGAGGACTAAAATGACCAATTTCATTTCGTTCTTCGGAATAATATGCACCAATTACAGCATCAACTCGGTTATTCTTAAGTGCATCCAAAGCTCTTACCCATAAATATGGCTTGGTTCGTAAAATTAAGCCTTCATCCTTTGCCAATAACTTTAAGAGCTCCCAATTTACTTTATAAGCTCTAGAGTGTTTTATATAGTTATCATGATTTTCATACAAAGCTACATTTAAGGTTTCTGCAAAACATATAAATGGTAATAGTAGTAATAATGCTAAAAATCTCATAATTAACTTACTTAAGCTCGGTATTATTTAAATATAGTACATGTTTTTAATACCAATTAAATACTATATTTTTTAACCCTTTTTGCGTTCAAATTAGATTGCTCCATAAGTAATATTAAGAGCTTGATGACAGCAACGACTCCTAGCTACCATCCATTAAGGTGGTTTTGACAGCTTCACGCCCTGAGGCATTCAACAAGTATTTTATGCAGCCAATAAAGGAGAGTTTCTTTCCTTTAATGCTTTTA
>CAJWBY010000025.1 GCA_913020705.1 uncultured Colwellia sp. | reverse complement strand
TTTAAAGCTTATGTTGGTGGTGGTTTATATAATGAGTCTATAGAAGCTAATTATTTTGATGAAGACTTTACCGGTGTTCAAATTAGTGGTGGCTTTGGATACAACTGGGAGTCACTATCTTTAGACTTTTCAATAGGTTTGCGTTCAACTGGAGATTATGAAGATATATTTGATGATGGAGAGGAATTGTCAGCTACATCAGGTGCTCTAATTTTGGCTTATAGGTTTTAGAAAAACAGTGTATTAGACACAAGTTTTTTTGTTAAGTTTGTGCCTTACTTTAATGAAATTTACAGGAATAAGAACAATGAATATATTTAAGTCATTAGCCATTATAACGGCTATAGCAGCACTGTCAGGGTGTGCCCATCAAATACAACTCAACCCAAATACTGACTCATTCGTTAGTTCAGATAAGATAATTAACACCACGGTTGGTTACCATATTTCAGATGAAGATCGGAAAAAAATTGTAACAACAGATGGTGGTGGTGGAGATGATGTTAGTTACAGTCCCTATAAAGATACAGAATCTATTTTATTTACTGTTTTATCAAATAAATTTGAAGATGTGTATTTGGTAAAAAATCTAGATGACAATGCATTCATTAAAGAAAATGAAATCAAACTAATATTTATCCCTGAAATAATTACTCAATCAAGTTCGAGTAGTGCATTTACTTGGCCACCGACAAAGTTTGTTATTGATTTAACTGTGAAAGCAGTAAATTCTAGTGGAGATCTAGTTTGGGAGAAGCAAATCATAAAAACGGGAGAAGCTGAATATGATGAATTCAAAGAGGATTTTTCATTGTCTGCGAGAAGAGCAGCAGAGCAGGTTTTTCTTGAGTTGGCTAAAGATATAGAACAAGAAGTTTCTTTATTAAATTAACGGAGTAATTGAAGAATGATTAAAATAATGAAAATTACTATAGTTGCATTGAGTTTGTTACTTACAGCTTGTTCCATGCAAGCTCCACCTTACGAAGTATCCATAAAAAATGTACAAAACATAAAAAAGGCTAAGGTTAAACAAGTAAAAGTTGGCACAATTACATCAAACAAACAGCTAGATAGTATATCTTTACGTGGTTCTAGTATGTTATCGCCTGTCAATAAGTCTTATGGAGCATATCTCCAAAAAGCTTTAGAAGATGAGTTGAAATTAGCTAAATTATTGTCTCCTGTTTCTTCTACGGTTATTACTGGAGAGATGTTAACTAATGATATTGATGTATCCGGCTTTTCAGAAGGGACCGGAGAAGCATCGGCCAAGTTTGTTGTTACACGAGATAATAAGGTAATATTTGATAAAACTATCTCAGCTAAGCATACTTTTGAATCTTCATTCATAGGCGCAATAGCTATACCAAATGCTCAAGCGAGTTATGTGGGTTTAGTACAAAAACTAATCGAAAATTTATTTGAAGATCAGGTGTTTATATCTGTATTAAAAGGTTAAGTTTATAATAAATTATAATTAAATATGTAAAAAAGGCAGATTCAATATTGAATCTGCTAAGTTAAAAATTTGGGAGTTATCTTAGTGAAAAGTCATTCTCAAAAATGTCATGGAAGATATAACCTACTTGAGATTATTTAATGTTACTAATATTATAATACCTTCTTATAGCTAAACTTGATCAAAATTAATAATCAATATTCTCTTTGTCATATCTGTGTAACTTTCCTTAAATAAAAAATACATATTACTTCCACATTTCTGTCATTTAACCGCAGTAGCATAGCCGCAACTTTATTCTAATAATTTCTGCGGAGCAGACTAACATGCAAATCAATTCACTCTTTAAAATAAGTACTTTAGCTTGTGCCATTACTTTAGCAAGTTGTGGTGGTGGCGATATTAATCTTTCATCTAACGTTAATAACTCAGTGGGTGATACAACAATTACTAATCCAGCGGCTACTGTTCCAGTCGTTACTGAATTACCAGGTAAATCTAACTCTGTATTAGGGCAAAATGTTTCTAGTGCTTTAGGCTTTGATATTGCTGTACAGGTGCTTGATGGTCAAATCACAACAGATATGACCTTGGTAGCAAGTGCAGATAGTAAACCGATATTTTATGCTATTAGCGGTGCGTTAGAAGTTATGGCAGGTGCAACCCTTACGGTAGAGCCAGGTGTCGTTTTGTTTGGTCAATCAGGTGGTGACTATGTTGTTGTCCATCGTGATGCAAAAATTATGGCTGAAGGTACAAAAGCGAACCCAATAATTTTAACTTCACTTGAAGATGTGAAAGGTGAAGTTACTTCAGCAGGTCAATGGGGCGGAGTTGTCATTCTTGGTAATGCACCTTCAAATAAATGCCCTACTGATGGCAGTGCATGTTCACTGCAAATTGAAGGTGCTGAAGAAGGCGCTGTATTTGGTGGCACAGACTGGGAAGATGACTCAGGTGTTTTAAAATACGTTGTAGTGAAATATGCAGGTTATGAAATTGCCCCAGATAATGAACTCAACGGTATTACTTTTGGTGGTGTTGGTTCGGGAACAACTGTTGACTATATTCAAGTGCACTCAAATGCAGATGATGGCGTAGAATTTTTTGGCGGCGCAGTTAATGTTAAGCATTTAGTCTTAACAGCCAACAAAGACGACAGCATTGATTGGGATAATGGTTACAAAGGTATGCTGCAACATATTTACGTAGAGCATGCAAAAAATGCCGGCGAAGCAAATCGTGGTATTGAAGGTGATAACGACGGTTCAACGCCTGACAAAGAGCCTCAGTCAGCACCTATTATTGCTAACTTAACGATTGTAGGTAATAACTTCGACAGTGCCGACAAAGACTCTGAAGGTATTTATTTGCGTGAAGGAACAGCAGCAAAAATATTTAATACTGTTGTTACTGGTACGAGCGAAATGGGTGAATGTTTAGAAATTGAAGGTGGCGCAACAAGCTCTGTTACCGTTGATAATGCTAACAGCGGAAAAATTGTTATGCAGAACAGCGTTATGGCCTGTAACAATAGCGAAAACTTCAAAAACGCTAAAGCTGAAGATGGCACAGTATTGCTTGATCTTGCTGCTTGGTTTAGTGCTGAAACTTCAAACAGTATCAGTAGCTCTATTTTAGTTAATGAAAATGGTATTCCAGATGCTACTTCTCCATTAGTTGCCGAGAATGCTGGTCAAGATGTTGCTAATACGCAAGGTGCATTTTTTGATTCAGTTGATTACATTGGCGCTTTTGACAGTGCTGATAATGCGGGTAACGATTGGCGTGAGGGCTGGGCATTTGGTTATGGCGGTGGTGTTGTTACTGCTCAAGCAGAAACACAAGGTTGTCCAACCGGTACTGCAGCAATATCTTCAGTAAACGGTTCTAATACCACTTGTGAAATTAGCGGTACCATCTCAAGCGATTTAACCTTAACGGCTAATAACGTTTATGCATTAGATGGGGCTGTATTTGTAGGGGGCGATAAAACAGATTCTGCAATCCTAACGATTGAAGCGGGCACTACAATCTATGGTCGTTCAGGTAGTGATTACTTAGTCGTGAGTCGTGACTCTGAAATTCAAGCGAATGGAACGGCATCAGCACCAATAACCTTTACTTCTAGCCAAGATATGGAAGGCACTGAAACAGGTGCGGGTCAATGGGGTGGTATTGTTCTCCTTGGTAACGCTACTTCAAACAAATGTCCTACTGATGGCAGTGACTGTGCACTTCAAATTGAAGGTGCTCAAGACGGCGCCGTATTTGGTGGAACAGACGACGCTGACAGCTCAGGTACACTCCGTTATGTTGTTGTTAAACATGCAGGTTATGAAATAGCACCAGACAACGAACTTAACGGTATTACATTTGGTGGTGTTGGCTCAGGTACGAAAGTTGAATACATTCAAGTACATGAAAACGCTGATGATGGTATTGAATTCTTTGGTGGAACAGTAAGTGCTAAATATGTGGTTTTAACCTCAAACAAAGATGACAGTGTTGATTGGGACAATGGTTTTCGTGGCAACTTACAATATGTATTAGTTAAGCATGATCCAACAAATGGTGAAGCAAACCGTGGTATCGAAGGTGACAACGACGGTTCAACACCAAACAAGCTACCACAATCAAACCCAAGCATTGCGAACATGACCATTATTGGCAACACGTTTGATACTGCTGACAAAGACTCTGAAGGCGTATATCTTCGCGAAGGTTCTAAAGCTCAATTACATAACTTTGTTATTACCGGTCCAACAGGTATGGGCGAATGTTTAGAGCTTGAAGCAGGCTTAACGGTAGACCAAGCAAAATCTGGCGATACTGTATTGAGCAATTCTGTTATAGCTTGTGATGAAGCGTTTAAAGGCACAGCAGACTCTAGCGATACTGCTTTTGACTTAATGAGTTGGTTCACAAACGACAATACAGAAAATAGTACAGCTGAAAATACTAGTGCAGTATTAGACGGAATTTTCACTATCGATACAACAACACCTAAAGACTTTACAGGAAACAGCTTTTTTGAAAATGCTGACCATGTAGGTGCGGTAACGGAAGCGAAAAACTGGACAGCAGGATGGACAGTAGGTCTTGAAGAATAGTTAGTTACTTGCTTAACGAGTGTTGGTTGTCGTTTGATAATCAACACTCTTTTTTTAACGGCATAACTAACAAATACTCAACCAACCTAACTTGTACAGGCTATTAGCAAAGTAATAAAGCTAATCAAAAAGCAAGTACAAAGACTCTATCGAGGTTAACGATGAACAGAAAATCAATGCATAGTGCAAACAAGCTAAAAGTACACAATCATAAAAAGCGCTTTTGTCTAAGTGGTCTAGCACTAGCAATATTAACAAGCCTATCAGCGACACAAGTAGCAGCACAAGAAACAACAGCAGAAGATGAAGCTATTGAAGAAGTTGTTGTCAAAGTTAGCCGTTTAAAAGGAACCGCTAGCGCTATTATTGAAGAGCGCCGCAACCAAGCCTTTGTTGCTGACATTTTAGGAGCAGAGCAAATATCACGAACAGGCGACAGTGATGCTGCTGCAGCATTAAGACGTGTTACTGGCGTAACATTAGTCGACGGGAAATTTATTTATGTACGTGGTTTAGGTGAACGTTACTCAAGCACACAGTTAAACGGTGCGGCTGTTCCTAGTCCAGATCCAACAAGAAGCGTTATTCCACTAGATTTATTCCCAGCGTCAATTATTGAATCGTTATCTGTACAAAAATCATATTCACCTTCAATGCCAGCACATTTTGGTGGCGGTAACGTAGATATTCGTTTAAAAAGTATTCCTTCAGACTTTCTTTTTAATATCTCTGGAAATGTTGGTGGTAATAGTGAAAATTTTGATGATGGCTACAGTTACAATGGTGGAAGTGATGACTGGCGAGGTCAAGATGATGGCACACGTGCTGCACCTCAAGCGTTACAAGATTTATGGAATAGCCACAGCCCATTAAAAAATCTGAGCCAAGATAAAAATCGAGAAATAGCATCGCAACTTTACCGAGATTACGATCCAGTCAAAGAAAGTATCGCCCCAGATTTTGGACTTGATGTTGCTTTGGGCAATAGGTTTGAGCAGGGTAAATATCGTTTTGGTTTCTTAACGTCTTTGTCATACGATAATGAATGGCAAGTAAGTGAATTATATGAAGGTCAAGATTTTCGTAACAATACAGATGGCTCATGGAGCTTAGTGCGAGGTTTTGACAAAGTCGAATCAACCGAACATTCTGTGAAATGGTCAGGTATGTTAAATCTGGGGGTAGAGTACGATCGCGATCACCGTCTTGATTATAGCTTAATTGTACTTCGTGATACTGCAGACGAGATTAAAGATAAGCTCGGTAATACTAACAATGTATTGCTTAGTGATGGTTTACGAGTTCGAGACAATGAAGTGAGCTATGAAGAGCGTGAAATGATTGCCAACCAATTCCGAGGAACACATAACCTACCTTGGTTGTGGAATATCGGCGTTGATTGGAAATACTCAGACGCACGTTCTAGTCGTTACGCACCAGGTAATGTTTCTACGCGATATATCCTAAGTGATGAAAATGAAGATGGCGTTTTCGACCTCGCCAACGAAAGTAGTTTACGTAAAGCTTCAACAGCTTCTCGTTATAGTTTTCAAGACCTAGAAGATAAGGTTGAAAACTATGGCTTCAACTTCTCCTTACCTCTTACTTTTAAGCAATCTGAACTAGAGCTGAAATTTGGTGGCGACTTTATTGAAAAAACCCGTGATGCATTTTCAAGACGTATTGATGTTAATACCTTAGCGTTTGATAATATTGATCTGAGTGGCAACACAATGAATGATATTTTAACCAATGAGGTTATCCTTAATCATCCATTGCAGGGCAGTGAAACGATTATTCGTGATACTTCTGTTATGGGAGATGATTATTATTCGGCACAAATGGTTGATGCTTACTATGTAGAAGCTGACTGGTTTTTTAACAACAAATGGCGTATTAGTGGTGGCTTCCGTTGGGAAGATTATCGTCAAGTTGTTGCTCCTTTAGACCCAGCAACAGGGTTGTTTGATTTGCCTGCACAACCTACTGAAGCAGATTTACAAAAATTAGCGTTTCAAGAAGATGATATATATTCGGCAGTAGCATTGACCTACATTATGAGCGACGAAGTACAGTTTCGTTTGTCATATGGTGAAACAACAATACGCCCTGATATTAGAGAGGTTGCCCCAACGACGTACCTTGACCCACTGACTAATTATCCAATAAGAGGTACCGCAGGTATTGAGACAACAGACATCAAAAATTATGATGCTCGTTGGGAATGGTATCTAGGAACAGGAGAAAATTTATCAATAGGTTTGTTCTATAAAGATATGATTAATCCTATTGAATCAGTGCAATCTCCAGGACAAGATGGACCACCTTTAATCGTTATAGCGAATGCTGATGATGGTGAGGTATTCGGTATTGAATTTGAGTTCATGAAAGACTTTGCCTTTCTTGGTGATTTTTCAGGTATGAACGGTAACGACTTCTTCTTATCTGGAAATGTTACGTTAAGTGATTCAGAAATTAATATTGATACTCAAAGAGTTGTTGAACAAACAGTTGTTTCTGCGGCTATTACCAACCCAACACGTAGAATGACAGGTCATTCTGAATATGTGGTTAACCTTAACTTAGGTTACGATGCGCCGAATGGAAATCATTCAGTAACACTTGCATATAATGTATTTGGTGACCGTATTATCATTCCTGGAATAGAAGGCCAAGATGATAAATACGAACAACCTTTTCATTCTCTAGATATGGTTTATACCTACTACCCAACTTACTCGACAACATTGAAATTAAAAGTGCAAAACGTGCTTGATGAAAGCAAAGAAATAGAGTTTTCAGATACGCTATTTCGTAGTGAAACCAAAGGCATTGCTTTTGATGTTTCATTCAAATGGGACTTTGATTAGTTAACAATCGTTGTTAATAAATAAAAATGGCAATCAAATTAATTTGATTGCCATTTTTTTGTTCGAGGATTTAAGCAGAGGTAAGTTTAATTATCACTTTACGTCTTTTACCTTTTTATATTTTTTAATGTAGCCAAACAAATTCAGTGGAAAAACTGCCACTTAAAAACAGTGTTGAAATTATTAAACCTTTGCGCGCATATAGTAAAACGTATGTTGGTGATTTAGTGTATTTAGAGCAATATGTTATGGGAGGCATTTAATATTTTATGTTTCATCTGACAATAATAAAATAACAGAAACCAGTGTGTCTTTTGATAAATTAAAATTTTTGATAAATTAAAATTTTTGATAAATTAATTGTATAAATGTTGTTAACCTAGAGGACTTAAAGAATACAATGATTTACGAATGTAATAGTGCATAATATATTAATAAATAAGGATGTTATTAAGTATGTATAGAATGAATAAGAAAGATTTGCTCCTAACTTTGCCGATATTGAGCTTTTTATGGTTTACTGCAACGATTGTTATCGGCGGCCTATTTTATCCTGATTATAATCATTTCTCGCAATTTATCAGCGAATTAGGCGCAACAGGTTCGCCATATGGAAATTATGTCAATTACTTAGGTTTCTTGCCAACTGAGTTGTTCATTCTTGCTTTCGTATTGATTTGTTCTTCTGTCATTCCTAGAACCAAGGCTAACTTTATCGGATTATTCTTTATTGGGCTGTATGGCGTTACCCTCATTGTAGCCGCTTTTTTTCCATGCGATTATGAGTGCCGTCCTATTGAACCTTCAATCTCCCATAATATTCATATGATATCTGCGTTTCCCGGTTATTTATCTGGAATAATATCGATAATCGTTATTTCATCAGCTTCATCCGGTTGGGCTAGATCTCAAATGTTTACAGTCTTTAGTTATATTCTCGGTATTTTATGTATATACGCATTTTTGAATTTGGATCCTAAGTCAGAGTTTGTTGGTATTATTCAACGTAGTTTAGATTTAATGATATATTTATGGTTTTTATATTTCGCTTACCATTTGAGACGGTTCTATTCTGAAACATAAATCTGCGGAATAGCGGTTACTGCCTATAGTAAGTAAACGTTCAGTTTTCATATTCGAGGCAGTAGTTTTGAATATTTATTATATGCTTATTTGGAGATAAACTATCAACAAACGTTGGCTTGTCATCGCCGTTATCGTCAGCTATTTATTCATGTTAATTGGTGGTGGTGCACTGAAACCTGAATACTCCCACATCGCTCAATACATCAGCGAATTAAATGAAACTGGCACTCCTTATTCGGGAATAATAAGTTGGTTAGGGTTCTTCTTATTTGGTGCTTTAGCAAGTGTATTACTGATTGTTACTGCTCAGAAAGCGCCTGTTCGCGGTTTAAGCCTTATAGGATATTGGTTGCTTATGGCTGAACCCATTGCTTACATTGGTTCAGCTCTTGCTCCATGTGACGTAGGGTGTCCAGCAGATGGAAGTTTGAGTCAATTGATACATAATGGCATTGCGGTGTTAACTTTTTTATCAACATCACTTGGGTTACTATTCCTTTCAGTCACTCCAAAAATTACTTTTATTCAGCGAGTATTCTGGGTAATCCTGTCATTTTTGTGGCAAGTATTGTTTGTTTATATGTTGGATGACTCCATGGTTGAATTTCGTGGATTAATACAACGTATTGGTGAAGGGGTTTTGTACAGCGTACTTTGTATTAGTGCATGGCGAATATTAGGCCCTCACAATACTGTTAAGTCCTAATCTCGGCTGAATAAGTTTTATAGCAACAATGTCATAACCACCGATTCCGGTGGTTTTTTTATGCTCAAAATCATATGAATCAACCAACGTTATAGATCAATTTTTTTACGTAAGAAAAACGTCACAACTTTGTCATTTAATAAATCGGCAATATTCCTGAAACTTAATCGTCACATTCAGTCATTAACATAATCAACATTATTTTATAGCGTTGATCACATTAGATCTTACTAGCTCCAACAAAGGCAAAAAGGTTTTACTATGAAGCTTTCAAAAATTGCACAAGCTTGTTTATTTATTAGTTTAAGCACAACCAGTTTAAGTTATGCAACACCCATAATGGCAGAGAATGACAAAAAACTTACACAGGTAGTAGATGCTGGGCAAGAAATTAACAAATCGGCAAGTCAATCTCAACTGCGTGTTAATGATATTAGTGACCAAATTCAAACAAAATTACAGCAGTTTAAAACCATTAATAAAGAAATTGACGGCTTATCGGTTTATAACCTTCAAATGAAAGCACAGGTGGATAATCAATTAAAGGAACTTAGCCAGATTGCGCTTTCAATGGAACAAGTCAGCATTATAGAACGCCAAATTTCGCCTCTCATGGCACGTATGATTGAAACACTCGATAATTTTGTAGCCTTAGATGTACAATTTTTAACGGCTGAACGCAATCAACGTATCGCTGGTTTAAAGAATATGATGGACCGTGCAGATGTTGCAATATCAGAGAAGTTTCGTCGTGTATTAGAGGCTTATCAAATTGAAGTTGATTACGGGCGTACCATTGAAGCTTACACAGGTTTAATCGAAATCGACGGCAGTGAACAGAATGTAGATTTTCTTAGAATAGGTCGTGTGAGTTTAGTTTACCAAACGCGTGATGGACAAAAGTTAGGATTATGGGATAACCAATCAAGAACATGGCAACCCCTTTCAGCCCAATACCGTTTAAACATTAATAAAGGTTTACGTATCGCGCGTAAACAACTTGCCCCTGATTTAATTATTGTACCCGTAGTACAAAATTCGGCTGAATAAGGAATAATAACCATGAAAAAATTATCAAAATTATTATCGACAATTACGTTTTCAGCGCTATCTATATTCAGTGTAAATGTAATCGCACAACAAGCGACTAACTTAGATGATTTATTGTCTCAGTTAGCGCAAGGTAAAATTGCACAAAGCAAACAAAATCAAGAACGTGAAGCTGAGTTCAATGCAAAAAACAGTCAACAAGTTCTTCTGTTAAACCAAGCAAGTCAGCAACGTGATCAAGCGATAAATTTAAGTACCCAGCTTGAAACTAAATTTCAAGATAATGATGTGGAACTTGGTAACAAAAGCGATGCACTTAATAATCGAATGGGTGAATTAAAAGAACTGTTTGGTGTATTACAGCAAGTAGCTGGCGATACTCGAAGTAAGTTTCAAACCTCTGTTGTTTCAGCGCAAATAGCAGGTCGTGGTGAATTTTTAGATGAATTTGCCCAAAGCATGGGCTCGTCATCAAAGTTAGCCTCTATTGAAGAGATTGAGCGTCTTTGGTTTGAATTACAAAGAGAAATGACGCAAAGCGGTAAAGTGCATAAGTTCAGCCGAGAAGTTGTTTTAGCAAATGGCGAAAAAAGCCAAGCTGATGTGATTCGTGTGGGGGGGTTCAATTTGGTGTCTGAAGGAAAGTACCTTGAATATATTGATGAAACAGGTTCTGTCGCTCAATTAATGAGACAACCGTCGAGTCGCTATTTATCAAGTGCTACTGAATTAACATCAAATGTTAGTCAAGTCGTTCCGTTTGCTTTAGACCCAACCGGTGGTTCTATTTTAGGATTACTTGTTCAAGCACCTGATATAAAAGAACGTGTAGAACAAGGTGGGGCGGTTGGTTACGTTATTTTAGCTATTGGTCTTATTGGTTTACTTATTGCCATAGAGCGTTTCATTACCCTTTTCTTGATAGGCAACAAAGTGAGTCGCCAATTGAAAAGTGAAAATGCATCAAACGATAATCCGTTAGGTCGTGTGATGTTAGTTCAAGATAAAAACCCAACTGATGAAGTAGAAACTTTAGAGCTAAAACTTTCAGAAAGTATTCTTAAAGAAGTACCAGTACTTACAACTAGACTGACTTTTATCAAAATTATATCAGTTGTTGCACCATTAATTGGTTTACTGGGTACGGTTACCGGCATGATAAATACGTTCCAAGCGATTACTTTATTTGGTACAGGCGACCCTAAATTAATGGCAGGCGGTATTTCTCAAGCATTGGTAACAACAGTACTTGGTTTAGTTGTCGCGATTCCAATGGTATTTATTTCAACATTACTTAATACCCGAAGCCGCGGCATTATAAATATTTTGCAACAACAAAGTGCCGGAATATTAGCGGAACGCTCAGAAAACGCAGACAGTACTGACGCGGCCAAAGCATCAGAGCAAGGAGCGTAAACAATGATCCTCTTCATCGAAATGATGAATCGTATCCAAGAATTCTTGGATACGGGGGGGCTAGTGTTAAGCGTTATCGCTGGTGTTATTTGTTTAATGTGGCTACTGATTTTTGAACGATTATTTTTTTACTTGCACAGTTACAAAGCAGTGAAAAAAAATATTATTGAAAGTTGGTTTACACGCACAGAAAGACATTCGTGGAATGCTGAACACATAAGAATTGCTCATGTATCAAGAGCGACTGAAATGCTAAAAACTAATGTAACGCTAATACAGTGTTTAGTTGTGTTATGTCCACTGCTCGGTTTGATGGGCACAGTTACCGGGATGATTGAAGTATTCGACGTTATGGCTATTTCAGGTAGTGGCAATGCGCGTTCAATGGCTTCAGGCGTTTCTCGTGCGACTATTCCAACAATGGCTGGCATGGTTGGCTCACTTTCGGGTGTATTTATGGTGACTTGGTTGCAACGTAAAACAAAACGTAGAAAAGAGCAAATGGAAGATAGCCTTCCGATGGCTCATCAGTAACTACACCTTAAATTTGACCTTAAAATAAGGAGAAGCGTAATGCGTTCTCAATTATCAAATATTTTACAAGAACAAGAAGAAGCGGAAGAAATTAATATGACACCCATGCTAGATGTGGTTTTCATTCTATTAATATTTTTCATTGTTACTGCATCGTTTGTTAAAGAAGCGGGCATCGAAGTTAATCGCCCTGAAGCAGCGACAGCGGTTAAAAAAGAACGTGCCAATATTTTAGTTGCGATAAGTGACAAAGGTGAAATTTGGATAAATAAACGTCGTATCGATATTAGAGCAGTACAAGCTAATATTGAACGTTTGAAAGCTGAAAATCCACAAGGAACTGTCGTTATTCAAGCGGATCAAAAGTCAACTACCGACACGTTAATCAAAGTGATGGACGCTGCGCGTTCAGCGGGTGTTTACGATGTTTCAATTGCTGCACAAGAGGGATAAATAATGGCAACCGTGATGAATACTCCAGCTCGTTATGGCATAGGGTTATTACTTGCAGTCGTGATGACATTTCTGCTTTTATGGGGGATGCAAGCATTGATTTCTGGTGGGAATAACGCCTTAACAGAAGCACCTCGCGGGAATGTCCTTGATTTTATTCGATTAAAAAAAGAGCAGCAATTAACAAAAAAAGACCGTAAACCACAAAAACCACCGGTGCCTAAAGCGCCACCACCACAAATGCAACAACCGCAAATGCAACAAGCGAACCCAAATGCATTAAGTACAAATACAGGTTTTGGTGCTGATATTCAAGCTGACTTAAGTTTGGCGGGTGGATTAAGTTTAAGTGGAGGTGACGGTGATTATTTACCTATCGTAAAAGTCGCTCCTATTTATCCTCGTCGTGCACAATCTCGTGGTATCGAAGGTTATGTGATTGTTGAATTTATTGTGACCAAAAATGGATCTGTTCGAGACGCAATTGTTATTGAAGCTAAACCTGAAAATATATTCAATCAAGCGGCCATGGATGCAGCGTTAAAGTTTAAATATAAACCACGGGTAGTTGATGGCGTAGCTATGGAAGTAGCTGGCGTGCAGAACAAAATTTCTTTCCAAATAGAAGGTTAAGGGGTCTGTAATGACAAAAAATACAATATTAAAAAGAAAGGTAATATCGTGCTTTTCAATCGCGTTACTTTTTAGTGCTCCCGTAGTATTAAGCCAAAATATGGGCGGTAATATTGCTCAAGCTCAAAATCCGTCAGCTAAAAAGTCGACCTCCGTGAAAGTGCCTGCAATGCGAAATCGGGTGTATACACAACTCGCTCGAGCACAAAAACTTGCTGATGAAGGTAATTGCCTCGAAGGGTTCGATGTGCTTGATGAAGTGCAAGACCGCATTGATAGTTTAAACAGTTATGAACGTGCAATGTTTTGGAATTTTTATGGTTTCATGTATTACGGCAATGACGATATAGCTTCAGCCATTGATAGCTTTGAAAAAGTAGTCAATGAAAAAGCAATTCCTAGTTCATTGAGACTATCAACATTGTATTCGTTAGCGCAACTTTCAATGCAATTACAAAACTTCGATCAATCTCTAAAGTTTTTAGGTACGTGGAAAGAAAATAATCCGAAAGAAATGACGAATACTCAGCAGGTTTTATTTGCACAGGTTCATTATCAAAATAAACAATATAAGCAGTCTTTGAGTTATGTTTCAAAAGCTATAGAACAAAGTGAAACCGCCAATGAAGTACCAAAAGAAAATTGGTTAATACTTCAGCGAGCGAGTTACTTTCAATTAAAACAGCCTATTGATGTGACACGGGTGATTGAAAATTTGGTTCGTTATTACAATAAGCCTAAGTATTGGTTACAGCTTTCTGCGATGTATGGCGAAATAGGTGAAGAAGAAAAACAACTCGCTGTTATGGAAAGTTCATGGCAAGCAGGTTATGTAACTAAGTCAACCGACATTATTACGTTAGTGCAACTATATCGTTATCATAATGTGCCTATTAAGGCGGCTAACCTACTCGCAGAAGCAATAGACAATGGTAAAGTGGTTGCCCAAGAAAAGTATTTAGATATGCTCGCACAAGCGTACATTGCAGCAAAAGATGATGAGAAATCAATTCCGGTTTTAATTAAAGCGGCTGAAATAGGTGAAACAGGAAAGTTTGATGCGCATTTAGCACAAGCTTATTTGAATTTAGAAAAGTGGCAACTTGCCATTAATTCTGCTGATAAAGCGCTTGAACGTGGCAAGCTAGATTCAGAGTCTACTGAAGGTAATATGTATCTGGTTAAAGGTATGGCCGCCTTTAACTTGCAAAATTTTGAACAATCTTTAGTAGCATTTAACCAAGCGAAAAAAGTAAAAAGTTCGGCAAAAACGGCAAAACAGTGGTTTCACTACGTTGAAAAAGAACAAGGTGCAAAGCAAAAGTTGGCGATGCTGAATTAACAAAATATACGACTTAGCATTACTATTCTCCACGATTTAGACCTCACTCAGAAAATATAATACCGAGTGAGGCGTCTCATTATATCTACAATATGACGATTAAATTGACTAGATAATAATTAATCATGATCTGCAAAAGAAAGTAAACGGAACATGTCAATGCTCTTGCCTAGTTCCCATTGCATTCCAGAAACAACAGCGTGCATAGCGAATAAAAGTATATCGAACGATTGTTCTTCACTGGCTAACATTGCTGTTATTTTTGCTTTAGCTTGTTCGATGCCTTCTTCTTCGTAGGTTATTATTATATTAATTGCATTTTCTTCAGCAGTGATCTGACGTTTAACGGGAGAATAACCCAATTGTGTAATCATAGATTCTGCAACTGACCATACCGACCAAGGGTTTTGTCCGGTGATTAAATTTCCATCTTGAACCGTGTTTTCCAAAAATACACTACCCTTATCAAAGTTTGCTCCTTGTTCAATTAATTTACTTTGTAACAAGAATGGAAATACTTCTTTTGCATCTGGAATAAATAACAGTTCTTCATCGTTGGTAAAGCTAGAGACTGTTTTATTAGTTAAAAGAGGTGTTCCGTCATCTAATGTGACATTGACCAATGCAGCTGGTCCATGACAAACAGCTCCAATCACTTTGCCCGATTGATAATAATTACTCACTAATGATTTGATCGCTGCGTTATCTGGAAAATCAAACATTGCGCCTTTACCACCTACAAAATAAACAGCCTGATATTGACTTGTGTCAACATCAGCTATTGCTAAACTATTATCTACTTTATTTTGCGCGACTGGATCATTGATAAAAGCATAATCAAATTTACCCATATCATCGTCATCTAACACCACTGGTGGTTTGCCTCCTTCAGGACTAGCAATATCAACCTCAAAGCCATTGGCGTTAAAAACATAATAGGCGCGTGCCAATTCGGTTAATTCATATCCTGTATCTTTGCCGCTATCGCCCATGACATCGGTACTTGTAACCACGGCAAGTATATATTACCGCGATGTTCTTTTACACCTTGTGATAAATAGACAAGATCTTGGGGGGTGGAGTTCGTAAAGTCTTTGTGAAAAGTACTAGAAGGAATAATACTCCTTATCCAGAAGACAGCAGCCACTAATAATATAATCAAACTCAGAAGGCTGATTAATGTTATTTTGGTTTTTGGATATTTATTTAACATGGAATTTTTCTCTTTAATTTTAAAACAAGTTTAATGATCAAAACGTCAAATCAGTGTGAAGCATTGATCTTCACTTGATCACCTTCATAGTTATAATCTGAAAAGCTATCTAATGAGGTTTCATTTATTTCGGTGAAGTAAGCGAAACTACCTTTCATTTTCATTTCATTTTGTTTGACGAGTACTGACCCATTTATATGAACAAAAGTAAAAGTTAGCGCTAAATCGGTTATATTTGCGGTGAACATTGGCGAAAAGTCCGCATTATTCCAAATAGTAATTTTTTCAATAAATTGATTTTCTTTTTGATAGGTTAGGGTCCCTTGAAGTTTACCCTGTGAGTCTTTCCCCATTTTTTTGATAAAAACGTTAAATGCCATCATAATACTTTTTTCGTCATTGGAGACTAAAGACAAACTTTCAGGATTAATGAGTTTACGTAATGGAAGTTGTATGTTTACTTCTTGCTTATTTTCTTTTATCTCTTTGTCGGCCAGCTTTTGCTTCTTTTTTGCAAATTTATTAATTTGTTTTTTTGTCGGTAGCTGACCATTAATTTCTTTGAGGGACCACTGTTCATTTAATTGCGGAGAATGTTGCTCAATACTACTTGTTATATCTCCTTCCTCGTCTTCATAGCGAGAAACTTTATAAGACCAAAGTTTTTTGTCAGTCTGCTCAATTTTTATAATAGCCTGATTAATTTTTTCTTTAAACGAGGCTAATTCATCTATAGTTTCTTCTGTTGCATTGACATTAAACACAAGCCCAAAGCACATCAATAATAAGTAATACTTCTTCATCATTTTTTACCTTTTGGATAGTAGAATGAAAGCGTATTCTTTTAGATGTGAAATAAAGGTGAAACCGAATTGATTTTTATAATCCCTCGCTCGAAATAAATTTAATACGTTTTTGGATCGTTTGTTTAATATGACTTGTTTGTTGAGAAGGGGTTGTTATTCATGCTATTTTAAAAAGTAATTTACTCCGTCTATTTCTATTATTAAATGTTTTGTTTGAAGGAGGAAAACTGCACTTTATTGTCTTTTTCATTACTTTTCCTCCTTTAGTTAATTAACAAATTATAAACAGCATATTTTTGATTTACTTTCCTCACTGGGTTCTTTGGCCTTTGTTAATTTTAGAATGATGGAATGAGAGATGTACCAACCGCCCACCATAAAGATGAATATAATATTTGCTTTATCAGTACCCATAATCAGGTAAGCCAAAACGAGCATCAATGCTGCCCAAATAATTGAATGGATTAATACTATTTTTTTATCTTTTAAATTACTCATAAGTTCACTCTTGTTGTTAAGTTTAAATAAGCTACTCGTTACTTGTACTAGTAGTTCGTGTGGTACATATTGTTTTCTTATCATATGTCAGTTGTATTATTAGATCAAGTAGTACATTGCAATAATCTGATGTTATACTTCCTTGTGCAGTAAACTTTATAAGAAAAAGAAGTAATAAATGGATATAGAAATTGACATAGATGATGGCACGCCAATATTTTCTCAGTTGGTCAATCAAGTGAAAGAGCGTGTTATTAAAGGTGACCTTGTCGCTGGGTTTTCTTTACCCTCAATAAGACAGTTGGCTAATGAATTGGGCGTGAATCAAAACACGGTAGCTAAAGCATACAAAGTATTAGAGCGAGACTCTATTATTATAGCCCGAGGCTATCGAGGAACTTTTATTCATGATAATGCAAAAGAAAATTGTGAAGTAAACTTAACGGCTAAAGGGATAACTATTTTGAGTGATTCAATTATAAATATGCAAGCGCTTGGCTTAACCGATTCTGAAATACGAATTATTTTTTCATCTGTAATGAAGCAAGCTAAATAGGCCTAATGATGACATTATTTAATCCAGATTTAATGACCGCAATTGTTTATTTGGCGGTTATCAGTCAAATTTTTACAATATCAGTGTTCTTAGCTAACAAATGGTCTCAAAGAAAAGTGTCTTTATTGACAAAGTACCCACCGAAAGATTATCCAAACTTGTATGTTCAATCATCAAATACTGAGTTTAATAGAGTAAAGTTACGCAAGCTAATGGACTACTCTATTGCATTTATTAGCCTTAGTGCTGTTATCTTCTTTTATCTAACTAAAGCTAATTTGGAGGTCGTTGCGTCTTCGATATTAATTATTGCCGCCATACAATTATTACCTTGGTTGTTAAGCAACTATTGGTGCAAAGAAAATAACCGACTAATGGCTAAAAACTTTCCCTCAACGAAACGAAAAAGCAGTTTTGAACAGCGTAAACTTATAGATTTTGTTTCACCACTTAAGCTGATATTTTCAGTATTAAGTTATTCGGTAACGTTAATTTTTTCGCTCTATATTTTTATTGAACAATTATGGCTTGAGCACTCAAATAAAGCGTTGTTGTTAATATTATTAAATACCACGATGGTTATATATTTAGCTTGGTTATTATTTGTTAGCCTCTATGGAAAGAAGAAAGACAATTTTATTACTAGTGAAGATCGTCTAAAGGTTATCGCCAAAAAATGTAACACCCTTGCCGCTTTCCTTATTCTGTACAGTATTTTTATTGCAGGTATTTGCTTAATAAGAACATTTGATTTGAATCAGGTTTATGTTTCTGTGATGACAGGGCTATTTATCCAATTACTATTTGTTTTAAGTTTTACCAAGAACATCGATAAAAACTATGACGTTTATAAATAATAATAGATCGATTTTGAAGATAATTGAGTGATTTAAACGCTTATATTGAGGGTATTATTTATTTTACTCGTTAAGAATTATTGGTTTTGGACGCTAGGTTATAACGTTTACATAATGCGTCTATTGAATTTCACATTCGTTTCACAACCACTTTAATACGATAGCATCACGAAATATTACTGTGGTGCTACTTTATGTCTTGTTCAATTGAATTAAAAAATGTTTCTCAGTCATTTGATAATAATTATTCAGGAAGTAATGCTTCTGAAAAAAACACTTCGACTATTACCTTATTTGAAAACCTTGATTTATCAATAAATCAGGGGCAATCATATGCGATAACGGGTCCTTCTGGTGCAGGTAAGTCTAGTTTACTTATGCTACTTTCTGGATTAGAAGCACCAACTTCAGGTCAAGGCAATTTCATCAATGACAATCACATATTAACACTTGATAATTTGCGCTCAGAAATAGGTTTCATTTTTCAACAATTTCATTTATTGCCGGAATTGACCGCTTTACACAATATTGCTTTACCATTGAAATTACGGGGGGATAAGCAGGCGATCAAAAAAGCAGAACACTGGTTAGAAAAAGTAGGGCTGTTAGAGAGGGCTAATCATAAACCATCACAATTAAGTGGCGGAGAACAGCAGCGTGTTGCTATTGCTCGTGCATTAGTATTTTCGCCCAAATTTATATTTGCCGATGAACCCACTGGTAATTTAGATCAACACAATGCTAACGAAATTTCTGATATTTTATTTGCATGTTGCAAAGAAAACAACGCAGGTTTAATTATTGTTACTCACAGTAGTGTACTGGCTAATAAAGCTCAGAACATCTATTCGCTTGCAAATGGTGAGCTAACTAAAAACTCATCCTCCGATTCAGTTAACGAGCAACAAGTTGAAGATAAGCAGGCTACGTCATGTTAAGCCATCATCTGCAATTAGCTTGGCATTATTTCCAACAAGAATATAGCCAGCCGCATCAAAAGTTATTACGTTGGGTACAAGCCATTTTAATGATTTTTATAGTCACCTTAACGCTATCAAGTCATAGCATTCAGCAGTACTTACAAGGGAATTTACAAAACTTATTAGGCGCTGATGCGGTACTAACTCAAAAAAATAAACTAACGACTAAAGAGATGGCATCATTAGAAAAATTTAGTGATAGCGTGGTCAATACATTGCAGATTAATGCAACATTAACATTTAACGGAAAATGGCAAAGCGCAAAGTTAAAAGCTGTCGGAGATGATTATCCTTTACAGGGAGAATTACTCACATCAACTTCGTTACAAAGTCCTGCAACAATCACAAGAGGTGGACCTTTAGCGGGTTATATATGGTTAGACAGTAGATTATTAGCCAGTTTAACGCTGTCAATTGGTGACGTTATTAAATTAGGAGAGGAAACATTTGCCGTCTCCAGAGTGCTATTGCATGAACCTGATAGATTGATGGAAGGACATAACGTTGCTATGAGAGCTATCGTTAATATGAATGATATGGAGGCATTAGCTTTTCCCACAGATCTTATTCAATATCGATACCTTATTTCTGCTTCAAAATCAAAAGTACAGCAACTTATCGATTGGCAAGAAGAAGAGCTTCCTGCTGCTAAAATCAACCATAAATCAGGAGCCCATCCGTTAGCTTTATTTTGGAAACGTACTGAAAATTTTTTGGGATTGGCTTCTATTATTCTATTTTTTATGGCCGCTATTGCTATTGAACAAATAGCGCAAGTTCACATAAAAAAGGAACAATACTTTTCGGCCATTTGTATGAGTTTAGGTGCTTCAAAAGCGACTGGTTTACAGTTGTCATTCTTCAAATGGTTAATTAATATAATTGTACTTATACCTGTAGTAGCTATTTTGTCTGGGGTATTTCATTGGTTGGTTGTTAACTGGTTATCGGAAACATTTATCGAAATCACTTGGCAATTAGAAGCTTGGCTTACGATTAAAACGATAGCGACAAGTGTATTACTCTTTGCTGTATTTCATTCTCCTGTTTGGTTAACACTATGCCAAACATCAGTGGCTAAATTGTTTCATCAAAATCAAAAAAGTATTTCTTTAGGTCTCGTTAAAATATGTGCATTGCTTGTTCTCGTCTTGGTGGCAGTCAATTATTCTGACAACGGCTTACTAACCATGATGTTAGTAAGCAGCATTTTTATTACCGTAATTCTGATTGCAGGTATAAGTTGGATTGTTTTAACCTTGGGTGAAAAAACGACTCAACAGTTTTCAGGATTAGTGCCCTTTACTCTGTTTATGATGAAACAGCGTTTATTAAGTAAAAGCACCCAAATTTTAGGTATTGGTTTAAGTACATTTTTATTATTGTTTACGTTAATGTTTTTAAAAGACTTAGGCGACACGATGGGGGCATACCAAAGAACACATGATGGTAATGTTATGGTTTCGCAAGCTAGTCAGCCAGAAATGGACGCGATTGAAGAATGGTCTAAAACGTATGATATTAATCTGCGTCAATCTAAAGCTTACTTGTATTCAAAAGTCGTGAAAATTAATAACCAAACACTTAATGAATTTGCAACAAAACCCAGTGATAGTTTAGCAACGTTATCGAACTCTATTCGACTCCATTGGACTCAAACACTGCCAAAAACCAACAGCTTGGTTCAAGGGAAGTGGTGGCAAAAAGACACTGAAGATTGGCAACAAATATCACTAGAAGAAGAAGTGATGACAGATTTAGGTTTGACCCTTGGAGATAAACTAACTTTTATTATTCATCAACAAACCTTTACCTTCACAATTAACGCAAGCCATGCTTATAAATCAGGGGCGGGTTCAATTATATTTTGGGTACTTATGCCTGAAGCTGCAATCGAACATATAAACGCGCCCCATTACAATATGGCTAGTTTAGAGCTTAAGGATGAACAATGGCCACTGCTCGGCCAATTGTGGCAAAAACATCCAACAATACGCATGGTATCTCTACAAGAATTAACAAAACAATTTGATGCTATCTTAGCAATGATCACGAAAGTGATTAGTGGTTTTGCCATGATGATTATTCTACTCGCCATTATTGTAATTTTATCATCAATTAATGCACTTGAAGGTAAGGAAAAGAAAAAAAACAGTGTAATTATGAGTTTTGGTTTTTTGAAAAGTACCTGTTTAAAGCTAAATATTATTGAGTGGTTAATTACGGCGTTAATAATCGCAACCGGAGCTATAGCGGGCACCTATATTACAGGTATGTTAATTTATCAGTCTCAATTCTCCCTTTCTTATAAACCTGATTTTTTAATTCTGTTCATTACTTTAGCCATTATTTTAAGCACGGTAACACTATTAGGTATTTACGCCAGTCGTCACAGTTTAAAAAGTTCAGTGAAGCAATTAATGGCTGATAATTAATATAGTCTTCTAAAATTAATCATTATTTAAAGGCAAAGTGATTTCACATCTGTTTCACTTTGCCTTTGTCATACTTGTTTCACAATTAAGACAAGAGAAATTAAATTGATGAATACTTTAAAATATCCTATGAAAAAATTGTTAAAACAGACTTTATTAATTATAGCTACCTTGATAACCATTACATCGCAGGTACAAGCATCATCAGATACCAAAAAAGTGTTAATGGTCGTTAGTGGTAATGGGCAGAACGAAAAAGAAGGAGAAGAAAAACCAGGTTATGAATTTGATGAGTTTTCAAAAGCCTATTCCGTTTTTAAAGATAACGGTATTGTTGTGGATATTGCTAGCCCCAAAGGTGGTCAAGTAGAAGCAGATAAATACAACCCAGAGAAACCTTATAATGCTGTTGTCTTAGCTGATAAAGCTATTATGGCTGAACTTAATAATACACTCGCGACAAGCACAATAAATGCTAAAGATTATGATGCGGTTTTTATTGTTGGCGGCAAAGGAGCGATGTTTGATTTACCTAAGGATTTGGCATTACAAAATGTTATAGCCCAAATATATCAACAACAAGGCGTTGTTGCAGCTGTTTGTCATGGTCCTGCGGCACTTGTACATGTAAAGCTAAAAGATGGTAGTTATTTGGTTGCCAATAAAGCGATAAACAGCTTTACCAACCAAGAAGAAAAACTGTTTGGACAGAAATGGATAAACGATTTTGACTTCATGCTCGAAGATAAATTGGCTGAACGTGGCGCTCACTTTCAATCAAGTGAAATCATGTTAAGTCATGTTGCTATAGACGGTCGATTAATAACAGGACAGAATCCAACATCAACAGTAGATGTTGCTACAGCGTTAGTTGAAAGCTTAGGGTTAACACCTGTTAAATCAGAAATTGAAATTGAAGACAAAACCATGGCAGTGGTCTCTAAATACATTGCTGGTGATAAGTCAGCATTGGACATGCTAATGAATAAACAGGATGAATACTATATTCCGCTTGTTGGAATGTATGGCTTCTATTTCTTAAAAATTGCGGATACAACACTTGATTTTGAACAAGCATTAGCTTTGATGAAAGTGGCCCAAAAAGCGATTGACAGTCCAAATCTAGACATGAAAATAGCTGAAACTCAAGCTAAGCTTGGACAACTAACCAATGCCAAAGCAACGTTGAATCAGTTGATTACGGAAAAGCCAGATTACAAACCTGCACAAAGTATGTTAAAAACGTTGTAATGAAATCAGCCCTTAGTATTTTCCAAATAGAAACTTTTAAGGGCTCATTAATTTGAGAAACTAAATGAATAATCAATCTTTATATATTTTAGTCGTTGAAGATCAGCAAAGTATTGCACAGAATATTGCGGACTATATGGAAGACAAAGGTCATGTTTTAGATTTTGCTAATCAAGGCGCACAAGGATTGGAACTGGCATTAACTCATCATTATGATTTAGTCATTCTCGATTTAAATTTACCGGTAATGGACGGTCTTGAGGTTTGTAAGCAACTTCGTGAAAAGGCAAGTCATCATGTGCCTATTATCATGTTAACGGCAAGAGACAGTATAGACGATAAAATATCAGGTTTTACAACTGGTGCAGATGATTATTTAACTAAACCTTTTTCTTTAGAAGAGCTTGAAGTTCGTTGCTTTGCTTTATCAAGACGCCATTTATTACAAACCAATGATATATTAACATTTGATCAGCTAATTATTGAGAGAAAAAGGAAACAAGTAACACGTGCTGGAAAAACCCTTGAGTTACACAGTATGGGCTACCGTATTCTTATAATTTTGGCTGAAGCATATCCGCAAGTGGTTAGCCGCTCAAAACTGTCTCAAAAACTATGGGGTGATGAACCAACAGAATCTGATGCACTGAGATCTCACATATATCAGTTACGAAATTTGTTGGATAAGCCTTTTGACTATCCGATGATAAAAACCATGCATGGTATTGGTTTTGTTTTAGACGTAAAAAGCGATGAATAAAATAATGAATCAAAATCAAGTTAAAAATCAAAAGCCAACTAAATTTCATAGTTTAAGTCGAAAAATAGTCAGACAGTTTTGTTTGTTCACCCTATTTATTTCGACGGTATATGGCATTTTTTGTTTCATGCTAATGTATAGTCTTGAAGACGATTTTATTGAACGGGAAGTCAGAAACGAGGCGCAATATTTACAGCAAAGTTTTGATAAAAATAACCATTGGCCAGAATCTCGACTAAGTTACATGCAGCTATACTTCTCAAAAAATACGTTGCCTCTAGATATAAGGGACAGTTACATTGCCGAGCCAAGAAGAAAAGAGTTTTCAGGTGAAAACGATCGTCACTATCACTTATTCGCTTTACCAAAAACAGAAAGTACTTATCTTGTCGCAGAAGTAAGTGAAATATTATTAGTTCGTCCTATCAGTGGTAGCGTATTGCAAGTCATGATGACTTCAGGATTAGGCCTAGTATTTATCGCTTTTATTATGGCTTGGCAAATCGGCAGGAATACTGCTAAACCATTGAAACAGCTTGCCGAATTAGTGAATGGTGTTGCCCCAGAAAATATCCCCGATAAGTTTGCAGAGCAATTTCCAAATAATGAAATAGGGGTCTTAGCGCAAACATTAGAAAGCGCCATGGCGAAAATCAATCGAAATTTACTCAGAGAAAAATGCTTTACGCGAGATGTCAGCCATGAACTGAGAACGCCGGTTGCCATTATTAAAAATGCCGTAGAAGTTTATCGTAATCAACAGTCTGCTGATAAAAGCAATGCGGTTATCGAGCGTATTTCTCAAGCAAGTACTCAAATGGAGCAAACGGTTACTACATTACTTACGCTTGCCAGAGAAGAGCATACCGACGTACACAAGCAGAACATAAAAATATTGCCATTAATTGAACAATCAATAATTGACCAACATCATCTTATCAATAACAAACCAATAGAAGTCGAAGTAAGTGACAATTGTGATAGCGAAATATACGCACAGTCAGGCATGTTAAATGTATTATTAGACAATTTAATTGGCAACGCATTTCAATATACTCAAGAAGGAAAGGTCACGATTGATATTATGAATAGGACACTTATTGTGGCTGATACGGGGCCAGGCATAGATCAAAGTATTACAGGTGAAATAACAGACCCTGCTGTAAAAGGAAGCCAAAGCACAGGTTATGGTTTTGGTTTATCGATAGTTAAACGTTTATGTGAACACCAAAATTGGTCATTAGCGCTTTCAAGTGATAGAGGAACCCAAATATCTGTCACCTTTGAATAATTGCATTGTTAATTATATAAATAATGTAAAGTTTCAAATTGAGTCAGTTAGATATACGTTTAGCGTTATTTCGTTTTATGATCAACACACATGCGAAAAAAAATGCTTGTTTGAAGCGGCCTTCATTTTTTGTAAGAATACCCATTATTACTTTTAGGTGTATGAAATTCATTCGATTAATGGTAAAACATTGGTCATAATAAATATATTATAAAACCCATAAGAAAAATAATAGGTATAGCTTCATCTTAGTTTCGATGAAACTGTTACCTCTAAATAAAGGTGGCTTATGAATATTGGAATACCTAAGGAAACGTTGTCAGGAGAAAATCGAGTAGCAGCTTCACCAACTTCGGTAAGTGAACTACTTAAATTAGGCTTTAGCGTTCAAGTACAAAAAGGGGCAGGTACTAAAGCGAGCTTCACCGATCAAGAATTTCTTGATGCACAAGCATCACTTGTCACTAAAAAAGTATGTTTGCAATCAGATATTATCTTTAAGGTGAATGCTCCATCACTTGAAGAAGTCGCGCAAATGAAAGATGGTGCGCATTTAATTAGTTTTATTGCCCCAGCGCAAAGTCCTGAATTACTTGAAGCGTTACGCGCAAAATCGATTACAACCTTTGCCATGGAAATGGTTCCCCGTATGACACGTTCTCAGTCAATGGATGCACTGAGCTCAATGGCTAATATTGCTGGTTATCGGGCTGTTATTGAAGCGACTCATCACTTTGGCCGTTTTCTAACCGGACAAATAACCGCTGCAGGTAAAATGCCACCAGCAAAAGTCATGATCATTGGTGCTGGTGTTGCAGGTCTTGCTGCTATTGGTACCGCAGGAAGTTTAGGTGCGATTGTTCGTGCTTTTGATACACGGCCTGAAGTAAAAGAACAAATTGAAAGTATGGGAGCTGAATTTCTTGAGTTAGATTATGAAGAGCCCGAAGATACTGGCTCTGGTGATGGTTACGCAAAAGAAATGAGTAAGGCATTTATTGACGCGGAAATGGCGCTCTTTGCTGAACAAGCAAAAGATGTTGATATCATTATTACTACGGCGATGATCCCCGGTAGACCTGCACCGAAGCTGATCACTGAAGCAATGGTTCATTCAATGAAAACCGGATCAATTATTGTTGATTTAGCCGCTGCTGGCGGTGGTAATTGTGAACTTACCGTGGCAGGGAAGGTAGCTAATATCAATGGCGTTAAAATCATTGGTTACACAGATTTAGTTTCTCGCTTACCAAATCAATCTTCACAGCTTTATTCAAATAATTTGGTTAACTTAGTTAAGTTAGTTTGTCCTGAAAAAGATGGCACCATCACAGTAGATTTCGATGATCAAGTTGTCCGTAACATGACAGTTGTTAATGCTGATGAAATTACCTTTCCACCGCCACCAATACAAGTCAGTGCTGCACCTGCTAAACCCGTTGCTGCCAAAGTTGAGGCTGTTGTTGAAAAAGAAGAACCCACGTCACAAACTAAAAAGCATATTTTTATGGGCATAGGCGCTTTATTATTTGCCTGGGTAGCAAGTGTTGCTCCTGCTGATTTCTTATCGCACTTTACTGTTTTTGTTCTTTCTTGTGTGATCGGTTACAACGTAGTGTGGAATGTGAGTCATTCACTACATACACCGTTAATGAGTGTAACCAATGCCATTTCAGGTATTATCATTGTTGGCGCCATATTGCAGATAGGGCAAGACAATGTGGTGGTGCAAATACTTGCGGGGATTGCGGTGCTTATTGCCACAATAAATATTGTTGGTGGCTTTGTAGTGACCAAACGTATGTTAAAAATGTTTAGAAGATAAGGGGCGCATTGATGGAATTTTCTCAAGGTTTAATTAGCGCAGCTTATATTGTTGCTGCATTGTTATTTATTTTTAGTCTTTCAGGTTTAAGCAAACAAGAAACCGCAGAGACAGGTAATTGGTACGGGATCATCGGGATGTCTATTGCATTAATTGCAACGATTGCTGATCCACGTGTTGATAATGTTTTAGTTATATTTGTTGCCATGTCAGTAGGTGCATTTATTGGTTTACATTTAGCCAAAAAAGTCGAAATGACACAAATGCCAGAGCTTGTTGCTATATTGCATAGTTTTGTTGGTTTAGCTGCGGTTCTAGTTGGATTTAATAGTTATTTCGAAATGGATCATTCGTTAACCGCTAACTTAACTGATACGCAACAGATGGCGACAAATATTCATTTAGTTGAAGTATTTTTAGGTGTGTTCATCGGCGCGGTTACCTTTACTGGGTCAATTGTTGCTTTTGCAAAATTACGCGGAATTATAAGTTCTTCTGCACTTATGTTACCTCATCGTCATAAATTAAATTTAGTGGCGGGTGTTGTTACTTTTATTTTAATGATTAGCTTTGTTCAAAGTGATGGCTCTGTAAGTGCATTGTACTTTATGACATTAATTGCACTTGTATTTGGTTGGCACTTAGTAGCTTCAATTGGCGGAGCAGATATGCCAGTTGTCGTATCTATGCTTAATTCTTATTCTGGTTGGGCTGCCGCTGCCGCAGGTTTTATGCTTAATAACGATTTATTGATTGTTACGGGTGCATTGGTTGGTTCATCAGGCGCCATACTTTCATACATTATGTGTAAGGCAATGAATCGTTCATTTATCAGTGTTATTGCCGGAGGTTTTGGTACGGATGTAGTGATTGATAATGACACAGATTATGGCGATCATGTCGAAGTACAAGCAGAAGCGGTTGCTGATATCTTATGTGGTGCTAAGTCAGTTATTATTACTCCAGGTTATGGAATGGCAGTAGCACAAGCTCAATACCCCGTTTATGAAATGACTAGAGCATTGAAAGACAAAGGCATTGATGTACGTTTTGCAATTCATCCAGTTGCAGGTCGGTTACCGGGGCATATGAATGTTTTACTTGCTGAAGCGAAAGTTCCTTATGATATTGTACTAGGCATGGACGAGATTAACGACGACTTTCCTGAAACTGATGTGGTTTTAGTTATCGGCGCCAATGATACGGTTAACCCCGCTGCAGCTGAAGACCCTACTAGTCCAATTGCAGGAATGCCAGTGTTAGAAGTCTGGAATGCAAAGCAAGTTATTGTGTTCAAACGTTCAATGAGCACAGGTTATGCGGGTGTTCAGAACCCATTATTCTTCAAAGATAATACGCAAATGTTATTTGGAGATGCAAAAGAAACCGTAAGTGATATATTAAAAGGTTTATGATGTATCGCTAAACTATAGGTATTTTATCGAATAGTTGATATTAAAAACAAAAAAGCCAACTTAATTGTTGGCTTTTTATTGCGGTGGGAGAAAGCATTGATTTCTTCGGAGGTTTATTTTATTTATCTTGTTTTCATTTTTTCTTTGCGACAGTAATAAGTTATTAGTAATAAACGACTCACGTCTGCTAGGGCTTTGTTTATCTATTTAAACATTAAAAACCAAACCATTAGCTTTGCTGTTCAATTTTATTAGCAATAGCCTGCGGAGAGCCCGTGTTACGACATAACCAATAATATGCGCCCGGAACAATAAATAAGGTAAATATACTCGCTAGTGACACACCCGCAAAAATCACCACGCCAATAACCATTCTACTTTCAGCTCCAGGACCGACTGCTAACACTAAAGGAATAGCACTGGTTACCGTTGTAAATGTTGTCATAACAATAGGGCGTAATCTTTGCTGTGAAGCACTAATTAATGCTTCTTCAAAAGCAATACCTTTGTCACGTAACTGGTTGGCAAATTCTACAATTAAAATACCATTTTTAGCAGCCAAGCCAATCAGCATGACAATACCAATTTGGCTATAGATATTTAAACTCATGCCCATTAACTCGAGACCCGCAAGTGCACCAACCAGTGCTAACGGTACGGTAAGTAAAATAACAAAAGGGTGAATAAAGCTTTCAAACTGCGCAGCTAATACTAAATAAGTAATTAACAGTGCCAACAAGAAAACAAACATAATGGAATTACCCGATTCTTTAAGCAATAAAGACTCGCCTTTATAATCGACTTGTACATGTTCTGGTAGTTTATTTTTAGTCACGTCTACAAGGAAATCTAGCGCGTCACCTAAAGCATATCCATCAGTTAAATTTGCCGTAACAGTAATACTTCGCAAGCGGTTATAACGATTGAGTCGAGACGATGTGGCATTTTCACCAATATTCAAGACGCTAGCTAATGGAATTAACTTGTCGGTAGTACGAGAGCGGATATATAAGTTATCAATATCCTGAGGGCTTTGAAATTGCTTTTCATCACCTTCAACAATTACATCATATTCTTCACCTCGATCAACAAACGTAGTAACGCGACGTTGGCCTAACATGGTTTCTAGCGTTTGGGCGATATCACCCACTGTTACACCCAAATCATAGGCACGCTCACGATCTATTTGAACTAATAACTGAGGATATGTTTCTTGATAATCACTGTTGATATTCGACAAGTTAGGATTTTTTTGCGCTTCTGTGATTAAAATATCACGCCACTGCGCTAGCTCTTTAAAGGTATTCCCCTGTAAAACAAAAGACACAGGGTTATTACCACCACCGCCGCCACCAATACCACGGCGCATAATGGCAAAGGCACGCACATCAGTCACACTTTGCATATCAGCGTTTATTTTATTGATAAAACTGAATGTATCAATGCTACGTTTATCCCATTCAGGTAAACCAACAATAGCAATACCACCGCTTCCACCAAAACCAGGAACACGCACTAACACCCGTTCCAATTCACCTTCAGCTTGGTAACTTAAAAGTTTCTCTTCAATTTTATGCATGTTTTTAACGTTATTTTCATAACTTGCACCTTCCGCGCTTTGCATCATTAAAAAGAAATTACCGCGATCTTCTTTCGGGGTGTATTCAGAAGGTAATTTATTAAACAGTAAAAATACTGCGGCTAGTGCTAAGCCCAACACGAGTACGATAAGCATAGGTTGATGAATGCTACTTTTCAGGGCCCGACCATAAGACGCTTCAAAACGAGCAAAAGCTCGATCTAGTTTTTGACCAAAGGAAGAACTCCGCTCTCTGTGTTTTAACATTTTTGAACACATCATTGGTGTAAGCGATAAAGCAGTTAGACTTGAAAATATTACTGCGGCGGCTATAGCAATAGCAAATTCGGTAAATAATCGCCCCATATTGCCTGATAAAAAGACGAGTGGTACAAATACGGCAACCAACACTAACGTAGTGGCAACAACAGCAAAAGCAACTTCACGACCCCCTTCATACGCTGCCATCAATGGTGTTTGACCATTTTCGATACGGCGGTAAATATTTTCAAGTACTACAATGGCATCATCAACGACCAAGCCAATAGCGAGTACTAAGGCGAGTAGTGTTAATAGATTGATAGAGAAACCAAACCATGACAGCGCCATCATTGAACCAATTAAAGCAACAGGTACTGTAACTGCGGGTATAAGGGTAGCTCGGACATTGCCTAAAAATAAGAAGATAACCAATACCACCATTAACATGGCGATAATTAACGTGTTGTATACTTCATCAATCGAGCCTTGAATGTAAACAGAGCTGTCGTAACTATTAGTAATAGTGGTGCCAACAGGTAAAGTATCACGAATAGCGATCATCTCTTTTCTTGCTGACTTAACAACATCTAAGGTATTACCCTTGGATTGTTTGATTACACCCAAGCCAACCATATTTTTTCCATTACCACGAAACATGTTTTCATCATCTTGCGCACCAATAAATACTTCAGCAACATCACCTAAACGTACCAGTGAATTACTTTCAGAACGATCAATAACCATATTGGAAAAATCTTGTTCTGATAAATAACTGCGCTCTACACGAATAGAAAAATCTCGATCAATTGACTCAATGCGTCCCGCTGGTAATTCAACATTCTCATCACGCAAAGTACGCTCAATATCCTGCACGGTAATATTACGCGCTGCCATTGATGCCCTGTTTAGGCGTATTTTCATTGCATAAGTACGTCCACCACCAACCCTTATGCGAGCGACACCATCAACAACAGCAAATCGGTCTACAATATATCGATTTGCATAATCAGTTAACGCTAGTGTGCTCATGGTTTCACTTTGTAAAACAAACCAAACAATGACGTTTTCATCATCATTGGCTTTAGATACTTCTGGAGGATCGGCTTGCTCTGGTAAGTTATTTAGTGCACGTGAAATTCTATCTCGAACATCATTAGTCGCAGCATCAATATCTCGATCTAAATTAAATTCGATAGTAATACTAGAACGACCAACACGGCTATTTGAGTTAATAGCCTTAACCCCTTCAACACCACTAATTCTGTCTTCAAGTAATTGGGTTATTTTAGTCTCAACAATGGCCGCTGATGCGCCCGGATAATTAGTGCTGATATTAACAATAGGAGGATCAATATCAGGATATTCTCGTAATGGCAGCATTAAAAAAGCAACAATACCAAAGGTGATGATAAGTAAGTTTATAACGGTAGCAAAAACCGGTCTTTTAACCGATAAATCAGATAAAATCACTAGATCTTGCTCCTATTTTCAGAAATATCAGTTTCAGCTTCTTGACCACTAATACTTACAGCAGAGCCATCACGAAGTTTCAGAGCTCCTTCTACAACCACTTTTTCACCTACAACTAGACCTGATATAACTTCTACCACTCCGGGGTGACGTCGACCAATTTTTATTGCTTTACGTACAGCTTTATCTTCTTTGACAACAAAAACGTAGTGATTATTTTCTATAGGAATAATGCTGCTTTCAGGTAATTGCAGAATATTTTCTACTTGTAATAGCACGCTAATATTAAGCAACATGCCTGGACGAAGTTTGGACGCTTTATTATTGATGGAAGCGCGGACTTTAATATTACGGGTGCTTGAATCAATACGGCTATCAAGCGCAATAATTTTGCCAATAAATTCATTGTCTTGATAGGCGCTATTAAAAGCAGTCACTTGTTGACCCACATGAATATGGGTGAGTAAACGCTCAGGTAAATGAAAGTCTACCTTGATACTATTCAAGTCATCTAAGCTGGTAATAATATCACCGGCGTCAATATAGGCACCTTTACTCACCTCACGAAAACCAAGTACTCCAGCGAATGGTGCACGAATAATTAAATCATTTAACTTGCCGTTTGCACTAACAAGTTGCGCTTCAATCGCTTTAGTTTTTGCTTCTTGCTGCTCGACTAAAGACTTAGATATTGCTTTACTAGAAAGCAACTCTGTTAAACGCGTTAAATGTGCCTGTGATTCTGACAAGTTGGCATTTAGCTCGTTAACTTTTGCCAGTTCCTCTTGATTATTCAGCTTAACTAGTACAGCGTCTTTTTTTACTTTTTGACCATCGTCAAAATAAATCTCATCTACAAGATCTGAATATTTACTGGTGATAATCACTTGTTCATTGGCACGTGCTGTACCAACAGCTTCAACACTCTCAATAAATTCAGCGAGTACTACTGGCACCATTTTTACCGCAACGACACGTTTAAATTTGCTTTCTTCCTGTTTAGCTTCAGGCCACTGCAAATAAATAATTAAGGCCACTAAAATAGCAACTAAAATAAATAAAGGTAAACGGTTGGTAAAAACTGAAGTATTCGTTGGCGCTGCAGATACAGGCTTATTTGACATAAAAATTCTCTAATAGCATATTGAAAATGAGGTTAAATAATAAATTTAGCGACTATTTGCGCACAAATATTATAACCTAAAGCCATCTCAATAGCATTTAACTAACCAGTAACTTAGCCCAGAATGTTAACCACTTAACGTAAAAAAATGCATCAAATTAGGACGGCTACAATCCTAAAAAACATATTGGAAGTGTTTGCGATGAGCTTAAACCAGCTCCATAAGTAAGTAGATAATCGAGGTTAATATTGCCCTAAATATACTCCTGGATTTGCAAAGGCTTAATGTCCGAGATTGGCTAGCACTTGACCTAAAGAACAACCAGTAGCTAACGTCAGGAATGCGCACAAAGAACTAAACCGCTCCGCGGTAATGGTGTGTTTGGCAAGCACCACTCATCCCGATAACACGCCCCCTTTTTCCTAAACTAAGTATTGAGGCATGTCGCCTCACCTTAGCTTGGAGAATACCCATGAACATCAGCCCATACTTTTCAGCACCACTGCGTCAGCGTATTAACGAAGACATGATCCTACGTAAACTCGCCACTAACACACAAATTTCTTATATCCGTGGTGTTAATAAACTCTGTGAATTTTTACAACACTCACCGGAAACCACCACCCAAGAAGAGTTGCGTGAGTTCCAACTTTTCATGGTCACTCACGGTGTTTCTGGTATCACCGTCAATGCTACGCTAACCGCACTTCAGTTCTTATTCAAAATAACACTCGATAAACCTGAAGTCATCGCACGGGTTTGTCCCGTGACGGTTGCTCGTAAATTGCCTGTGGTGTTGAGTCTAGAAGAGGCTAAGCGCTTTATGTCTTGTACCATGCATCCTAAATTCAAAGCCGCGTTAGCCGTCGCTTATGGCTCGGGATTACGTGTCAGTGAAGTGGTGGCTTTAAAAGTGAGTGATATCGATAGTGAACGTATGATCCTGCGTGTTGAGCAAGGTAAAGGCAGTCGTGATCGCTATGCGCTGTTATCACCCGCTCTCGTTGATCATCTTCGGGATTGGTGGTGCTTTGCGAACCATGAAGGTCAAATGTTTGCAGGTAGTTGGTTATTTCCAGGCTTGAACCCAATCAACCACATGACGTCTCGCCACTTGAGTCGAGTGTGTAAGCAAACAGCTAAAGCGGCGGATATTGAGAAGAATGTATCAATGCACACGCTACGTCATAGTTTTGCTACGCACTTACTTGAAGCAGGTGTAGATATTCGCGTGATCCAAGTATTACTGGGGCATGCTCAACTGAATACCACGGCGCGGTATACGCAAGTGGCCACGGATTTACTCCGACAAGTTATCAGCCCCTTAGATTCATTGTCGATAAGGCATTGAGCCGCTCATGGCTCAATCAAAACTGGAAGTGGCCGATGTCTTTCGAGCACACGGCCAACATTGGCGTGAATCGCATGCAGGTCATGTCAGTTTAGAACAACTCAAAGTGATGTCGGGTATTGAACATTGTCGTAGTGAAGTGCTTGG
>CAJWBY010000024.1 GCA_913020705.1 uncultured Colwellia sp. | reverse complement strand
TTAATAATTTTTTTGTAATCACGCTCTATATTTACGCTACCTTTTTGAAAAGAAGGTGGATCACAAATTAATAAGTCGTAAGGTCCATGTTTTTTAAGCCGATTATACGACTTAAAAATATCAACGCCCTCATATTTTATTTTACTGACATCTTGCTTATTAAGCTTATGATTTTCACGGCCTTTAGATAATGAGCTTTTACTCATATCTATATTAATAACTTGCTTGGCGCCACCTGCTATAGCAGCAACAGAAAAGGCACAAGTATAAGCAAAAAGGTTTAAAACGTTTTTACCTTCACTATTATTTTTTACCCATTCACGCCCATTTCCCATATCAAGAAAAAGCCCAGAGTTTTGAGCTTTGCCTAAACTAATATGATATTCCAAACCATGCTCTTGCGCTCTTAATTCTGTAATATTTTCGCCCCATAAGACTTCGCTGGGGGCGAATTTTCGGCTACGAAATTGTACTTGAATAGAAGTACAGTTTGGTATCAATTGTTGAATAACGCAGACCTGTTCACTTAACCAAGTTTCATCAACCTCTTGGTAAAGCGTAATGAGAACAACGGGCGAAAACCAGTCAACATTAATATGTGATAACTCTGGGTAAGCATGTCCTCTGCCATGAAATAATCGCTGGCAATCAGTTAAGCCATTCGATTGGTTAATGGATTCTATGGAGGTTATTAGATGTTCTTGAAGATTTTGGGTCATAGCACTATTTTTTAAAGATAAAAATAAAGCCGTATAATAACAAATTATACGGCTTTACGTTCAAATCGTTTTACGTTTACATTACAACAATAAAACTAAAATCCAAAAATACTAAATGCAAAGAACTTTTGCGCCACTGTATTTATGAAGATACCTAACACGATAACAGGAATAAAGGTGCCTAGAGAAAAGTTAACGTATGTCTCGATCCAAGACCCTTTATAGTTTTCATTACCAATAGCAATTTCGTCAGACAAATTGTGTTTTTTCCAACGGTAACTAACAAACACACATAATAAGAAACCATTAAGTGGCAAAATCGTGTCGTAGAAAATGTCATAAATTACATCGAAGAATGAACGAGTTCCATTTGCATAGGTTGTAAATTCAGTGAAAAATGACACCATACCAAACGAAAGTGTGGCAAAAATAGTTAACAAGCCACCCGTAATCATTAAAATTGATAAAGCTTTTTTACGGCTATGTTTTTTTTCTGTTACTAGATAAGAAACTGGCACTTCTATAATTGAAACTAACGAAGTAATCGCCGCGAAAAATACGAGAAGAAAAAAGAATGCAGCAACGGCGCTCGCACCAAAATAACCAATAGACGTTTGTAACGCTAAAAATATTTTAGGTAAAAACGTAAAGATCAGCGATACAGAACTATCACTTAATTCCGCAGGGTTAACATTAGGGTTGAATGAAAACACGGCAGGTAAAATCATTAAACCAGCAGTGAAGGCAACGGCGGTATCAGTAAGTGCGACTAACTTAGCAGAATTAACAATGTCAGTTTTATTATTAATATACGAACCGTAAGTAATTAAAATACCCATACCTAATGAAAGTGAAAAGAAGGCTTGCGACAAAGCGCCGTTAATAACACTAGGGGTAATTTTATCAAAATCAGGAATAATAAAAAATTTCACACCAGAAATAGCGTTATCAAGACTTAATACATAAACCACCATGATTAATAGCATAACGAATAGTGCAGGCATGAGTATTTTTGCTGCTTTTTCTATTCCTTCTTTTACACCTGCCACTAAGATGAAGTTTACAATGGCTGCAACAACAATCATCGCAATAAATAAATAAGGACTATTAATAAATTCACTGAAACCATTACCGCTAGCTAAGTAGTCTAGCTGACCCGACAATGTTAACGCGAGATAACCAAAAAGCCATACGGTTAACACCATATAGAAAACAGCAATCATGAATGGCGTAAGTACACCAAAAATCCCAGCTATTCCCCAACCTCTACTGCCACCGCTTAACGCTTTATAAGCACCTACAGGTTCTTTTTGTGTTTTACGGCCAACGGCCATTTCGGCAATCATTACCGGTAAACAGATTAAAAAAACAAATATGGCGTACATGATTAAAAATGCACCACCTCCATTTTTAGCTGCATTAACAGGAAAACCGACTAAGTTACCAATTCCAACAGCAGAACCTGCTGCGGCTAAAATAAATCCGAGTTTAGAGCTAAATTGCTCTCTAGATGCGCTCATAAATGTCCTTAATTATAATTATTTGTAGGGCATATTTTGTACAGTTTATTAACTATACGAAAAAAGAATTGCCTGATGCTATCAGGCTTTATAATTAATGTCTTGTTTTAGCACGAAGGTATTAGTAATTAAGTGTATAAATATAGTTGCACTTAGAAAGCTAGAGGTAAGTCTTCAAGGTATCAGAAGAAACTCAGTGATTTTGGTAAGGTTATCGTCCTTAGAGCCTTGCCTGGTATGCTTATATTATTTTGAAAAAAGTCCGCCATTCATAATAGTAAGAATATTCTCAGCTTCTTCTGAGGCAATATCAACACACTGCGCTAAATCTTCGCTAGAAATATTCAAACTTTTGCACAAGGTTTCATCAATACTATCATCAAAATTAAATTCGTCAGGATGACTATCAACTAACGCTAATCGTGATGCTAAATAAAGCACTTTAACGTCTTTATTAATTTGAATTGTTTTTGCTTCATTGAAGTGGCGAATAGGAAGAATAATTTTCTCAGGTAATTTCCATATCTTCAGTAATTCTGCAGAGATATCAGTATAAGTATAACCCAACGCCTTTTTTTGTAGATCCCAAGGTAAGTCCTCAGGTGAATATTTTTCACATTGTTGTGCAATTTCAGGTGTTATTTTAGCGACAATCAATTCGCCAAAGTTTTGTAAAAGACCCGCAACAAAAAGTCGTTCGATATCCCGGATACCCGCTTTAATCGCTAAGTTTTTAGTGGCTAAACCACAAAAGATACTCATTCGCCAAAAGCGTTTTAAATCAATCGCCTGATTGGAAAAATGCTTAAACGCTGTTGCCGCAACATCGACTAACATCATATTGTAGATAGCTTGTGTGCCAATAATCGTGATTGCACGTGAAATTGTACTAATTTCTCCAGGGAAACTATAAATTGCACTATTAGCAATTTGTAATAAACGAGAAGTCATCGAAGGGTCAACACTAATGACATTGGCAAAATCTGCAATCGCAGAGTTTTCGTTTTCCATTAATGCTTTTATCTTAAAGCAAGCATCGGGAAGAGCAAAAGAACCATTGGCTTGTAACGCGTATTTTTTAGCATCCATGTAATTATCAGTATTTTCTATAAAGTCATATTGACAGTGTAGCTTGTTGCTTTAAATCAGAAAACAAAAAACGCAGAGATTTTCATCTCTGCGTTTTCATCATTTCAATATTTAAGAGTTATTGAGCGAACGTTTTACCAAAGAAATCGCCTTGATTCCACGTTGGACGCTTTTCACCATTGGCAATTTCCAAACCTATCATCATGTTCACTTCAGCAAAGCTTGCCGCTGCATCGTAATTAATAGGTAGAGTTATTTCATCGCTGTGTTGATGATAATGATTTTTAAGAAAGTCACCAAATACCGCACCACCATCAATTTCAGGATCTTTAGATTTAAATCCTGTCATTAGGAATACCGATGGAATACCCGCTTTTACAAAGCTGTAATGATCACTGCGCGTAAATAATGCTTGATCAGGCATAGGGTCATCGCTTAGCGACAAGTTAATTTTTTCCGCTGCACTTGCTACTATAGGACCTAAACTTGAATGCGTTGAACCAAAAGCAATAATATCGGCAAACGGGTATAAAATTAACGGCATATCTAAATTAACATTAGCGACCATTTGCATAGCAGGTACTGTTGGATTAGTGGCGAAATAACTAGAGCCAAGTAATCCTTTCTCTTCTCCCGTAACAACAACGAACAAAATAGAACGTTTAGGCTTCTCTGGCATGGTTGATAATAAACGGGCTGTTTCTAATAAAATTGAAACACCTGATGCATTATCTAACGCACCATTATTAATTTTATCTTCTTCATCGCTATGGCTACTGATACCGATATGATCAAGGTGAGCACTAAAAACAACATACTCATCTTTTAATGTTGGGTCACTACCTTCAATAGACGCGATGATATTAGGGCTAGTAATTTCTTCATGACGACTTTTATTTGCCATTTTAACCGTTGATTGCAATGCGAAACCTTTAATAGCAATATTATTAGTATCATCAGCAAAGATGTCTTCTAATTTACGCTCTGCTCCTTCAAATAATGCATGCGCTTCTTCACCACTTAAATAGGCACCACCTTTAATTTCAGGATACTTTCCAAAAGGCATTCCTTTTTTGTCTAACCAACTTAAACGTGGTGCATCTGCATAAGTAGCACTTTTAGCAAAAGTACGAACAGCATCACGTTTAGGTGTGTGAATTGTGATAAAACCAACAGCGCCATTTTTCGCTGCGTGTTTTATTTTTTCACCACCTGAACCTATATGAGCACCTTCTTCAGAAGGTAAATCCTTAGGACGCCCTGTTAAAACAACAACTATTTTACCTTTTACATCGATGTCTTTGTAATCATCGTAACCAAAATCTTCTGAAACAATACCGTAACCCACAAAAACTGTTTCAGCAGCAATTGTAGCTTCTGTAACTATACTATCGCCAGACATAATAAAGGCGTCTTTGAAGGCTAGTTCTACAGTACCTGAAGCATTAGTTATAGAAAGCTCAGCACTATTTTCTTCAAGAAACGCTTTACGAAAAGTAACTTTTTGTTCGAAACCATCAAGTTCCCCCATAGGTGTTAAGCCTAGTTGCTTAAAATATGATTTCACATAATTAGCAGCTATTTGATAGCCTGCACTACCGGTATCTCGCCCTAACAAGGTATCGTCAGCTAAGAATTCAATATGTGCTTTGATGTTTTTTTCATTTACTTGGGGTGTTTTTTCAGCGTTCGGTGTTTTTGCCTGATTGTTTTGTCCACACGCAGATAAAAACGCAAGACTTAATAAACTTACACTAGCTATTAATTTAAATTTCATTGGCTTCTTCATGTTATTAGTTAAACTTTGGACGATGTCTGATATCAAATAGCATATGGACATCACTATCATCATTGTAAAATAAAACGCTACTTTTGTAATAATATTATTTAAAGATTGGAACATTAAAAAATAGGTACACCTTTATCAGCTTTAACATTCTCAGTGACCACATAAGTATGCGTTTGTGATACAGCAGGTAATTCAACTATCATGCCTAACACTTCACGATAAGCTTCCATATTGGCGAAACGTAGTTTGAGTAAGTAATCAAAGCCACCGGCAATCATATGACATTCAACAACTTCTTTTATTTTGACTACTTCGACTTTAAATTTTTCAAAGACATCACTAGTCGTTCTATCAAGTGTTACTTGAATAAATGCTGACATGCCATAGTTAAGTTTGATGGAATTCAGTACAGCACGATAACGCTCAATGTAACCTTCTTTTTCTAGGCGTCGTACTCTTTCTAAACAAGGACTGGCGCTCAAGTTGATTTTTTTTGCTAAGTCATTGTTCGCAATTCGACCATCTTTTTGTAGGGTGTCTAATATTGTTAAATCAATACGATCAAGAGTTCGAGGTTTAATTGTATTCATATTAAAAACTTATTATGTGTAAACGTTATTTTTTGAATTATAAAGTACTTCAGATTTAAAAAATACACCAACATATTCTGCAGGTAATTATATAAATTTTTCTGGTTAGCTTTGCCTTTAATCCACTCATAAATATCTAAAAATATTATTTTTCTTCTAAAAGCAACTTATTAAAAACAAAAAAAGAGTTATATCAAATGATATAACTCTTTTTTATTACGCTTATTAAAATCATTTTAATAAGTAATTTTCTGCTTCATTTGCAGGCATTGGCTTAGCATAATAATAACCTTGCCCGTACATACAGGCCATTGCTGTTAATAACTGAGCGTCAGCTAGATTTTCAATACCTTCGCCAACAGTGCCCATTTGCAAATTAGTGGCTAAATCTATAATAGTTTTTATGATGGCCTGATGATTATCATGCTCATGAACATTATTAATAAAAGAACGATCTATTTTTAATACATCAATAGGAAAACGATGTAAGTAACTGAGGCTTGAATAACCAGTACCAAAATCGTCCAAGAGGATTTTAACACCAAGTGTTTTTAATGCATTCATATTCTCTAGCACTAAATCACTATTTTCTAATAAAGCACGCTCGGTTAATTCAACTCTTAATTGACTCGGTTTAAGACCAACACGTTGAAGTATTTCTTGAATATCGGTTAACAACGTTGCACTAAAAAAATGGTCTCCATATAAGTTACAGCTAACGTATAAATCATTTCGACCACAAATTGCTTCCCATTTTTTTAACTGCAGACAGGATTTTTCTATAATCAGAAAATCAATTGCCGTGACTAAATTAGCTTCTTCAGCTAAAGGAATAAAGTCATTCGGGAAAACAAAACCACGTTTATCACTGTTCCAACGAGCTAGGGCTTCAAACCCTACAACCTTCTCATTTCGTAAATCAACAATTGGCTGAAAGTAAGGCAAAAATTCACTTTTTGCTATACCGTCACGAATATCAGCTTCCAGCTCTAGAGCATTTTGAACCTTTTTCTGCATGCTAGAGTCAAAAACTTCATAACGACCTTTACCTTGATCTTTTGCATGATACATTGCGGTATCTGCATCACGAAGCATAATGTCTGCACTGTCATAACGTTCATCATTAATTAAAACGCCAATGCTTGTACCAATAAAGATGCTTTGATTTTCAATAATAAAAGGGGCAGCTAAAAAATCAGTAATTCGTTGAGCAACTTCATAGGCTTCATCATTAGAATCGAGATCTTCAATCAAAATGACAAATTCATCTCCACCTAAACGAGAAACCGTATCTTTGTCTCGAACTAGTATTTTCAGCTCTTTAGCAACTTCTTGTAAAAGTAAATCACCTGCATGATGCCCTAAGCTGTCATTAACCACTTTAAAGCGGTCAAGATCTAAAAACAGCACCGCAAATTTCAAATCAGCTTTTCGTTTATGGCAAGCAATAGCATGGTTCAGTAAATTAATAAACAATGTACGATTGGGTAACCCCGTTAACGTATCGTGCGAAGCGGTATGTTGTAATTGCTCTTCTACTTCTTTTCTTTGTTTGATCTCATCCTCTAAAGCCACAGTTCTTAATTTAACTTGCTGCTCTAGAAGAATATGAGATTGTCGTTCAAATTCTAATAATTCACGGCGCTTAATGGCAGAAGAGACATGCTGGGAAACAAACTTTAACAATTCAGCATCTTGTTCAGTAAATGTTGTAGATAAATTATAACTTTGTAATACCATTGCTCCCAGAACAACACCTGAATGTAATAAGGGTACACCAAGCCAAGATTTAGTTGCTGTTTGCGGCTTTCTTGTTTCACCTTGCTCATATAAAGCATACATTTGCTGATTATTAAGTAAATGTGTTTCACCTGTTCGAATAATATATTCAGTGAAACCGTTGCCAAATGTTCTCGATTTAGAATCTATTTCCGCATTTTTAGAGTTTTGGTCTAAGTAATAAACAAATGATAACTCTTTTGATTTTTGATCGTACTTGGCGATATAAAAATTTTGTGCATTTATTAACTGACCTACGATGTTATGAACCATTGAATAAAATTTATCAATTTGTAGCGTCGCATCGTTCGTTAATTCTGATATTTTAAAAAGTGACTCTTGAAGTAATTCTGACTTTTCTCGCTCTCTAATTTGCTGCATGAGTTCGCGGGTACGAGAATTTACTGCATTTTGTAAACGTTCATGGTCTTGCAATCGTGTCATCGCAGAGACAATATGTTGAGCAGTGAATTCCATTAACTCAAGATCGACCGTTTGGTAACGGTTTTCTTCAGAATAACTTTGAACAGCCATTACCCCAATAACCACACCATTATTCAACAATGGCACACCAAGCCAATCAGTACTGTCTGTACCTACACGTTTAATTGATTTATTGCTTATTAATTTTGCAGCAACTTCTGGAGTTGCTAATAAGGAACGAGCAGTTTCAATAACATAACACGTCATCGAACCTTCAAACTCATCAAGGGAGAATTTACCTAAAGGGTAGTCATCTTTCTCATCCACATGGTAAGCAAACTCTAACGTAGATAATGTTTGATCATATAAAGCAACATAGAAATTTTCAGCCCGCATAATAGAGGCAAAGGACTGATGAACTTGTGCAAAGAAAGTACTTAACTCAGCACAATCATGCGACAACTGATTTAACTTAAAAAGCGCAGTATAACGGTCTTCGAGTTTACGGTATTTGTCGAGCAACGAAATAGCTTCTTTTGCTAAAAGATTATCGTTTTCGTTCAAATTATCAAGTTCGTTATTTAATGGTTCTGTCATAAAACACATTCAAGATAGGCTAATTTAATACTAATCATCATGACTATAATTACGTAAAATATCCACTAGATGAAATAAATATTAAGAATTGTTTAATTATTATAGGAGTAAAGGAGCAAAAATACTCTTTGACTCCTTATTGCTTAAATATAAATAGATTATTTATGATAAGGCTTACTCAAACGGTGTACAGATTCAATGAAATGTCCGGCGTGCTCAGGGTTCACATCAGGGTGAATACCGTGACCTAAATTAAATACGTGACCTGTACCGCCTTCACCGAAGCCAGCAAGTATCTTGCTAACTTCTTGTTCAATACGCGGCAATGGTGCGTAAAGCATTGATGGGTCCATATTGCCTTGTAAAGCAACTTTATCACCAATACGTGCTTTTGCATTTTCAATATCTATGGTCCAATCAAGCGCAACGGCATCACAACCTGTTGCTGCAATAGATTCTAGCCACATGCCACCGTTTTTAGTGAACAACGTTACCGGCACTTTACGACCATCATTATGACGTGTTAAGCCATCAACAATTTTTGCCATGTATTGTAATGAGAAGTCGTTATAGTCACGTGGAGACAATACGCCGCCCCATGTATCAAATACCATAACCGATTGCGCACCAGCTGCAATTTGTGCATTCAAATAAGAAGTAACAGAGTCAGCTAATTTGTCTAATAACAAATGTAACGTTTTAGGATCAGAAAACATCATTTTTTTGATTTTTGTAAAAGCTTTCGAGCTACTACCTTCAATCATGTAAGTCGCTAATGTCCATGGACTACCAGAAAAACCAATAAGAGGAACTTCACCTTTCAATTCTTTACGAATAGTACGAACTGCGTTCATTACGTATTGCAATTCAACTTCAGGATCAGGAATACCGATTTTTTCTACATCTGCTTTACAAGTGATAGGACGTTCAAACTTAGGTCCTTCTCCCGTTTCAAAATATAGACCTAATCCCATCGCATCAGGGATCGTTAAAATATCACTAAACAAAATGGCAGCATCAAGTGGGAATCGACGTAATGGCTGAATAGTTACTTCACAGGCCAAGTCGGCATCACGACATACTGACATAAAGTCACCAGCGTTTTTGCGAACTTCACGGTATTCAGGTAAATAACGCCCTGCTTGTCTCATCATCCATACAGGTGTGTAATCTACAGGCTGACGCAAAAGTGCGCGTAAATAAGTATCGTTTTTTAATTCAGTCATTAAATGTATTCCCATTTTTATATGCGCACATTCTAGCACTAGCATTTTTTTGGGTCTATATTCTAAATCAATTCTTATAAGGAATAATTACGTCTAAAACAATCAATTATTAATAAGAGATAAAGTTATCAGGTACTTAAAATGAGCGTTTAAAAATATCGTAACGAAAGTTACTTTGTACGAAAAAACTCGTGGAATAAATGCTCTATTAAAGTTGTTGCGTTAGCTTTTTGGCTTTGCTATAAATTGTCCCGCGTTAAAGAAGAACACCAAATAATAATAATAAAAGAAATAACTAAAAAGAAGCTAGTATAAACTAGACCTACAGCGAGCAATTCAAGCCTTACACTTTGTAAGGCTTTTTTATTGCCTAAAGAAAACGTTCTATAATAAAATCGTTTATTTACATGGGTTATGAATAGTCATTCATTAATTATAAACTTTACCAAAACCTCTATAAAAAGCACAAACCTCACTAATATAGATAGTCTATCCAGTTAAGATCAAAGCGAACAATAACGTCTAATTTTATCTATATTTTTTGCCCACAAAGCAGGCTCAAAACATTATGATCTTAAAGTGAACGTTACTAACACTATACCGTGGTCTGTACTTTCTCCATCACGTTCGAAAATAGGATTAATTAAATGTCTGTCGTAAGTATCATAACCACTGACTTGATAGAGGCTGTCGTGATAACTGGCATCAAATTCACAAGATAATAGTATATAGTCGAGTACTGAACTACCTGCACCAAAATAATGTGTTGGCTTACGTATTGGTTTTTCTTCTAAAACAGTATCATTAGCTTCATTACTTAGAGCCACTTCAAACAAATTCCACGCGTCATTTAAACAATACTTGGCAAGGTAGGTATCACGGTCAATAGATGAAACAAAGCGTAGTGTGTTGGTCAGTAAGTGACTTAATACACCGTCAGCTAGTGTATTATTAAAATCCCCCATTAATACCATAGGATTACCTGTTGCTTCTCGCCGTTCAATCATGTCAATCATGAGTAAGGTCGCTTCACTACCACGCTTTATAGTTGACCCCCAACTACCCGCTACTTGTGCTTTAAAACTGTCAATAATTGTTTGTTCTGGCGAGCGGCTTTTATTGGTTTCATCTAGTTCGATCATTGAACGTTTAGATTTAAAGTGCACTACATAACAATCACAGTTACCCAAATGAGGTATTTCAACTGTCGCTCTGAGCACTTTTCGGCTGAAAGAAAAGTCATTCGCTAAACCTAATGTTTGAGCAAGCTCCGTATTTGGCTTTACTGCTGCAATATCAACAATGGGATAACGAGAAGCAATTGCTACAACGGGACTTCTATATATAAAATCGTCAACAACAACGGGTTGATCAACCACTGCAAAGTATTCGTAGCCTTGCGAAGCAACTAACTCTTTTAAAGACTCAGGGCTAAAAACTTCTTGAAAGCCAATAATATCAGGTTGGTATTCACGTAAATACTCAGTAACCCAGCGTTGCTTTTTCGCCCATTGCTCTGCACTATAAATACGCTCAAAATCATAATAAGCATTAGGTGGTTCAAGATAATTGAACATGTTAAAAGTCGCAATTTTAAGTTCTAGATTTGATGCGCTTTTTGAGGGTAATATTTTGTTTTTTTCATTTTTATCAATTTGATTGATGATGTTAACTCGACTCTGGTTATTACGCGCTTAATCAGCCTATACGAAGATATAAACGTTAATGCTAAATAATAGGTTTAAAACACACTTAAACACATTAACTTTGTTAAATATTAGTTCAGGCTGTTATTTTTTTCGAAGTTGACTTGCGCATTCGGCTAAGACAATAGCACCTGCAGTTGATACATTCAGTGAGTTCCCCATGCCAAACATAGAAATATGTATTTGATGATGTGTTAATTTTAACGCTTCTTCACTCACACCCTTTCGTTCATTCCCTAAAACCAATACACAGGGAGACGGATAAGAAATCTCTTTATAATCAACAGACTCATGACAGAGTTCTACACCATAAACAGTGTAACCTTTATCGATTAATGTTTGTAAGCTTAATGTTGTACTGTCACTATATTCAATGCTTACCCACTTAGCTTCATTGCGAGATGCTTTTTTTAATTTCTTATCTGAAATCGTTAACTCTCCACAGACAATAATTTTTTCGATAGCAAAAGCATCAGCTAAGCGAATAAAAGAACCGATATTATAACTATTAGTCACGTTATCTAATACGACGATTAAGGGCGTTTTAGTCTGACTTAAGTATACATCTCGTGTCGGTTTATTTTGTCTAAGATCGTCTTTGCTAAGTTGTATTTTTGAATGCATGAAAGCTACTCTTGTTAAGTGCTAATAAATTTTCATATTATTGTGATCAAGATATTAGCGCTGTATTTAATTTTCTTATGTAGATTATTACTAGGCCGCGGTTATCTATTTTAGCTAATTTTTTAACGGTAAGGTTAAGGTCGATTAAGGGCTATAGACTGTGATGTCGGGCTATAGCCATCTCCACCCATTTTACCGACTGAGTCAATTAATGCTTGGTTGATGCCTTCAGTACTGTAGAGGTCATCTCTAACATAAACGAACTTTACATCTAGAAGTACAAGGGTTCCTCCCGTAGGTAAATCGCCTAAGTTAATAATTTCTCGCAAAGTACATTCATAACGTACTGGCGACTCTTTTACCGAAAGCGGGTTAACTACATTACTCGTACTGTGTTCTAACCCAGCAAGATCAAACTCACTTTCATCAATATCGATGCTAGCACTCGTTAAGTTCATTTTTTCGAGTAAGTGCGTATTCACTATATTGATAACACACTCACCCGTTTCTTTTAAATTCTGTAGGGTATCTTTATCAATTCCACTTCTTTGGGTGACTTGTGTATAGAGAAGTACTGGTGGGTTACAACTTGCTACGGTAAAAAATGAATAAGGAGCAATATTGTCAACGCCACTTTTTGAACGCGTACTTATCCAAGCAATAGGTCTTGGCGTTACGCCACCACTTAATAAGCGATATTTTTCCTGGATGCCAAGCTCTGAAAGGTTAAAGTTCATTAAACGCCTCCAGCCATTCAGCGAAAGAATTAGAGACCTTTTTTACCGTGCATAATTCATGATTATAAAACCATACCGGACTGTCATCTTGTTGTGTTGAACAATCAGTTAGTTTGAAACAAAACATATTGCCCTTGCAATCTGATGCGAATAAAACATGCCCCTTTGGCATACCACTCATTTCATATAATTTTGAAAGTGAAAATACATCATCTAAACTTAAGAAGTCTTGTACTTCAGAGACATCGACACCTAAATCACATATTTTAGTCAGAACATTAGGCGTATGAACCAAGCCATATGTTGACAGTAGGTATTTGTAAGAGTCAGGCAAATAAGCATTCAACTTTGATTCTACTTCTTCTATATCATCAAGTTTGATTGGAACCATAGCATTTTTGCTCCCCCAATTTTTTACAAATAAATCAATACTATTCATCAATCATACTCCAATGTAGCGAACAATTTTTTAAATGGTCATAGGTGTAATGTTATTTAGTTACGTTTAACACTAAAGGTTTTTAACATATTGACCCAATAACAACAGGTGGTAATGATGAAAAATATTCACATTATATTTCCTAAATTTTTTCTACTCTATCTCAATACGGCAATTCTAACAGCTTATAAATACTATGGCTAAGATGACCATATTTATTCATACACTTAGCATTTAAACGCACAAAAAAAAGCACCTAAAAGGTGCTTTATATAGATTGTACTTTATATTAAAAAAGGGTTAATTTGCTTTTATACGCGTAATATTAGCGCCTAAAGCTTGTAACTTATTTTCAATATTTTGGTAACCGCGATCAATATGATAGATACGATCAACTTGCGTTTCAGTTGTAGCGATTAATCCGGCAATAACCAAACTTGCTGATGCACGTAAATCAGTTGCCATAACTTGCGCGCCATTTAATGATTCAACACCACAAGAAATAGCGGTATTACCTTCAAGGCTAATATCAGCTCCCATACGTTGTAATTCAGGAACATGCATAAAACGATTTTCAAATATAGTTTCAGTCGTTGTAGCTGTACCTTCAGCAATCACGTTCAATGTAACAAATTGCGCTTGCATATCTGTTGGAAAAGCAGGATGTGGAGCAGTGCGAATATTGACAGCTTTAGGCCGCTTATTCATCGAAAGTTCGATCCAATCGTCACCGGTCGTTATTTCGGCGCCTGATTCTTGAAGTTTACTGATTACGGCTTCCAATGCTTTAGGATCAGTGTTCAGACATTTAACTTTACCTTGAGTAACTGCCGCTGCAACTAAAAAAGTGCCTGTTTCAATACGGTCAGGCATGACTCTATATTCTTTGCCGAATAAATCAGCAACACCTTCAATCTTTAATGTATCAGAGCCGGCACCTGAAACTTTAGCACCCATTGCATTTAAGCAATTAGCTAAATCTACAATTTCAGGTTCACGTGCAGCATTTTCAATTGTGGTAATGCCTTCTGCTAATGCTGCTGCCATCATTAAGTTTTCGGTACCCGTAACACTCACGGTATCCATAAAGATGGTTGCGCCCTTCAATCGACCATTGTTACGAGCAATGATATAGCCATTTTCAACATCTATATCTGCACCCATTAATTTTAAGCCGTGAATATGTAAATTCACTGGTCTTGCGCCAATGGCACAACCGCCAGGTAATGATACTTCAGCATGACCAAAACGAGCCAATAATGGCCCTAAAACTAAAATAGAAGCACGCATCGTTTTAACTAACTCATACGAAGCACGACATTGGTCAATAGTACTGCCATCAATCACTAATTCATTATCACTTGACCAATGAACTTTAGCGCCTAATTGACTTAATAGTTGAATGGTGGTTTCAATATCATTTAGCTTAGGTACGTTACTAAAAGTAATAGGTGTTTTAGAGAGAATGGCTGACATTAATATAGGTAAAGCAGCGTTTTTAGCGCCTGAAATGGTCACTTCACCGTTAAGAGCTGTACCACCTGTTATTCTGAATGCGTCCAATAGAGTAATCTTATCTAGTTAGGAAAATTTAAAGCGGAAGGTTAAACATTTTTTCACGTTGCCAAACTGACGTAGTGAATGTTTTAATCGATACCGCATGAATTGCACCTGATTTAATTGTTTCTGCTAAAGGTGCATAAATTGCTTGTTGTTTTTTTACTCGGCTTAAGTCACCAAGAAAATCTGCAACCGCGATCACTTTACACTGTGATCCATCAAATGCAACATGTAACTCATCAAGTTCAATGGCATCGTTAAGTAATTTTTCTATATCTGAAACTTCCACATTTATCTCCGATTACTGTTATAGCTACTTATCAGTTTTTGGTAAAAACATATCAACACGACTTAACTGAGCTAACTTAATTAAATCTTTTGGTAAGTTATCAAAAGTTAATTGACAACTTTTCTGAGCACTTAATTCTAACATGGCTAATAGCCATGCTAAACAAGCCGTGTCAACTTTTGAAATATTCGTTAAATCAAAGATGACATTCCCTGACTTAATCAAACGCTTTGATTTTTTTTCAAATGAATTATCAATAGTTAATAACGTTAATTCTCCACTAAAAATAATTCGTGAATCTTTTTCAATAAAACTAATTGGCTTCACTTCAATCCCTAATTTTCACAGAAATAGCTTAATAACGCTACTTAAAAACGATTTCTTTATCGCTTTTTGTTTTTAACATTTCAGTAACGTATGGCAAACCTTTCTGACGGATCAAACCACTCAGTTCAGCTTGTTTACTGTCAAGTAGGCTCACACCTTCAGCCACCATATCGTAAGCTTTCCATTCGAGTGTCTTTTTATTTTTTCTTACACGAAACGAAATATCAATTGGCGGTCTATTTGGATCTAAAACTGAGGTTCTAACGGCAATAACTCTTGATTTGCTAAAACTTTTCTCTGGCTCAAACTCAACTTTTTGTTGTTTATATAATGTAAAAACTTGCGCATATGAAGTCACTAAGTATTCTCTGAATACGGTGACAAAGTCAGCTCGACTTTGTTTAGTTGTTTGCTTATAGTTTTTAACACCTATAACTTTTAACGCTGCATAACGGTAATCAACATAAGGCATTAACTCTTCACGAACGATATTTTTCAATATGTCAGGCGTTTTTCTTATTTCAGTTTGCTCATCAGCAAAACGCTTAAAAGTAACTTTTGCCACTGTTTCTATCATGGTATAAGGATTTTTCTTATCGACAGCTTTTGCTGTTACGCTAAAGTTACTAAATAAAGCTACCGCTATTATTACTGGAAATAAATTTTTTATCATTTTAATATTCTCCATTTACGAACCTAATCGTCACTTCCTTGACTGAATAAAAACTGTCCTATTAACTCTTCTAATACTAAAGCTGGCTTAGTATCTTCAATATAATCACCCGCGACTAACGTACCTACTGATTCATCAATAAAACCAGGTAGTAAACCGATATATTGCTCACCTAATAAACCTGCCGTTAAGATCGATACCGACGTTGCTTCAGAAAAGTTATTGTATTGTGTATAAATATCTAGTGTAACAACTGGAGTATAATCTTCTGCATCAAGTGTAATGCTGCTAACGCGCCCAACAACAACGCCGCCTACTTTTATAGCTGACCTAACTTTTAAGCCACCTATATTATCAAACTTAGCATAAAGCTGATATGTTTCACTATTACCAGAAATACCGTTATTAGCCACAACTAGAGCAAGCATAAGTAACGCCGCTATACCTAATGCAGCAAAAAAACCTACCATTAATTCAACTTTCTTGGACAACATGTCTTTCACCAAACCTAAAAATAAAAAATTATTAAAAATTAACTAACCGCAAATTTAACTAGCAAACATTAATGCCGTTAATACAAAATCTAAACCTAAAACTAATAACGATGACTGCACAACCGTTGAAGTAGTTGCTCTACTAATACCTTCAGATGTTGGAATACAATCATAGCCTTTATAAACCGCTATCCAAGTAACAACAAAAGCAAACGTAATAGATTTGATTACCCCATTAAGAATATCTTTTTCAAAGTCAACTTGGTCTTGCATTACCGACCAGAAAGTTCCGCTGTCAACACCTAGCCATTCAACACCAACGAGATGACCGCCTAAAATACCGATTGCAGAAAAAATGGCTGCGAGCAAAGGTAAACTGATAAATCCAGCCCAAAACCTAGGCGCTATGACTCGACGTAACGGGTCGATTGCCATCATTTCTAAACTAGACAATTGCTCTGTTGCTTTCATTAAACCAATTTCAGCAGTTAATGCTGAACCCGCTCGACCAGCAAATAACAAAGCAGCAACTACAGGTCCTAATTCGCGCAATAATGATAATGCGACCATCGGACCTAAACTACCTTCAGCACCATAGCCAACCAAAATGGTATAACCCTGCAATGAAATAACCATGCCAATGAACAAACCTGACACCATAACAATCATCAAAGAAAGTACACCAACGGCATATAACTGCTGCATCAATAAAGGAAATCCTTTACGGAAATTAGGCACATGTAACAATGCAGAAATTAATAAAATTATCGCCCGCCCCAAACCAGAGACTGTGCCAATAATACTTTGCCCTAAACCTAGTAAACTATTCATTATAATGGTTCCTTACCAAGTAATTCATCTTGATAAGATGCAGCTGGAAAATGAAATGGTACTGGTCCATCTGCTTCACCTTGAATAAATTGCTGAACCAATGGTGATGTTTGTTGGCTTATTTCTTTCGGTGTGCCATGACCAATAATTTTTTTCTCTGCGATAATATAAATATAGTCCGCGATACTCATCACTTCAGTAACATCATGCGAAACAACAACTGACGTTAAACCAAGAGCTTCACTTAAGTCTTTAATTAAACGAACGATGACCCCCATAGAAATAGGATCTTGTCCTGCAAAAGGTTCATCATATAATATGAGTTCTGGATCTAAAGCTATTGCTCGAGCAAGCGCAACTCTGCGTGCCATACCACCTGAAAGTTCACCTGGAGCCAAGTTGCGGGCACCGCGTAAGCCAACAGCTTCAAGTTTCATCAGCACCATTTTCTCAATAAGTGATTCAGATAATGTGCTATGTTCACGCATAGGAAAAGCGATATTGTCATACACACTCATATCGGTAAATAATGCGCCACTTTGAAACAACATACTCATACGTTTTCGTGCTTCATAGAGTTCACTACGAGATAACGTTGGGATGTTCTGTCCGTCAAAAAGTATCTTCCCAGAATTTGGCTTTAATTGACCACCAATTAAACGTAACAAAGTAGTTTTACCAATGCCACTTGGTCCCATTATCGCGGTAACTTTTCCTTTAGGGATCGACAAACTAATATCGTCATAGATCACTCTTTCATCGCGCTTGAATGTAAGGTTTTGGATATCGACCAAGTTTTCTAGCATAAGATTTTTGTAACGTCACTGTTTGTTATTAACGGATTTACAGGAATTTTACATGAGCAATCAAATAACGTCATTAAAATTGCGTTAAAAATGTAAATAAAAATCGTAAGAAAGCGTGTTAAAACGTAATAAAGTGTAAGTTTCAACATTGCGTTACAAATTTATACCTTATAGTAACCCTCAATTTGGCTAATTTTTAGCTTCTAAATATAAAAAACGGACTTTTTAACATTTATTTTTGCTGATTCGATTATTTTTCTTTGTTTTTCTTTCACAACCAGCGACAATTTACCCTCTCAATATAGGAGCCCTTAATGTTAATACAGATTCTAATTTTACTTGTTTCACTTGTTACTTTGGTATGGAGTGCCGATAAGTTTGTTTTTGGTGCCTCATCCCTAGCAAGAAATTTTGGCATCTCACCCATGATTATCGGTTTGACTATTGTTGCTATGGGGTCTTCAGCACCAGAAATGATGATCGCGGCAACGGCATCTTTAGACGGCAATCCTAACTTAGCTATTGGTAATGCGATTGGTTCTAATATTGCCAATATTGCTTTAGTTTTAGGTATCACTGCATTATTTCAGCCACTAATGGTTTCTTCATCTACAGTAAAACGTGAAATTCCACTTATTCTTTTTATAACTGCTTTAGCTTATTGGATGTTGTCTGACAGTTACTTTGGTTTTAATGAAGGCTTATCGTTAATGATTGGGTTCTTTGTTTATATTATCGCTTTACTTCTAATAACGTTAAGAGCAACTAAAAATACTGCCGTTGACGACCCACTCATCATCGAAGCAGAACAAGAAGTACCCGAGGCAGTTAGTAAACCTATATCAATACTCTGGTTAGTCGTTGGTATGATCCTATTGCCAATGAGTGCTGTTTATTTAGTCGACTCTTCAGTTTTTATAGCAAAAGCTTTTGGCATTAGTGATCTTGTAATTGGCTTAACGGTTGTTGCCATTGGCACTAGCTTACCAGAGCTTGCTGCAAGCATTATGAGTATCATTAAAAAAGAAGATGATTTAGCATTAGGCAGTATTATTGGCTCTAATATCTTTAATATTTTTGCTGTTCTTTCTCTTGCTGGCCTTATTGCGCCAGGGGAAATAGATTCAGACGCGGCCAATCGCGATGCACCTTATATGCTAGGTGTTACAGTATTGTTGTTTATTCTGTGTTTTACTCGACGTGCTGGAAGTTTTCGTATTACCCGTGTAAAAGGTATGTTATTGATCGGTGCTTTTGTTGCTTATCAACTATTACTTTTTAGCCAACTAAAGCAATAATATTCATAGTCGTTATTTTAATACAATAGAAAATGGGCAGATGATGAACAATTTCAAACAACTCGCATTGGATGTTATTCATATAGAACAACAAGCTATTGCAGAGCTTAGCCAATATATTGATAAGAATTTTGAAGATGCTTGTCAGTTAATGTTTAACTGCAAAGGTAGAGTTATTATTGTTGGCATGGGTAAGTCAGGCCATATTGGTGGAAAAATTGCTGCTACATTAGCCAGCACAGGTACCCCCTCATTTTTTGTACATCCTGGCGAAGCAAGCCATGGTGATTTAGGTATGATAACTAATGATGATGTTGTCCTCACCATTTCACATTCAGGCGAAACAGGTGAAGTTTTAGCTATAGTACCCGTGATAAAGCGCATTGGCGCAAAACTTATTTCTATGACAGGAAAACCGGCCTCAACCTTAGCGAAGCTCGGTGATATCCATTTGTGTGTAGCTGTATCACAGGAAGCTTGTCCACTTGGTTTAGCACCAACATCCAGCACTACCGCAACACTTGTAATGGGAGATGCACTCGCTGTCGCTTTATTAAATGCTCGTGGATTTACCGCTGACGATTTCGCGCTTTCTCACCCCGGTGGTAGTTTAGGAAAACGTCTATTATTACGCCTTAGTGACATTATGCATAGCGATGAACGCTTACCTGTGATCAATACTAAAGCTAAAATTAAAGACGCTTTAGTTGAAATGTCATTGAAAGGTTTAGGCATGACAGCAATAATTGATGATGAACATCAATTACAAGGCTTGTTCACTGATGGCGATTTACGTCGTATTCTTGATGAACGTGTCGATATTCATAACGACAATATTGAATCAGTGATGACTAAACACCCTACGGTTGCTCATCAAGATATGCTCGCCGCAGAAGGTTTGAAAATCATGGAAGACAAAAAAATTAATGGTTTAATTATTGTTAATGATAATAACACGCCTATTGGCGCAATGAACATGCACGATCTATTAAAATCAGGTGTTATTTAATATGAATACATTATATGGAGAAATTACTGATACCGCATTTAATGCAATGAAAAAAATCAAACTTTTGATCTGTGATATTGATGGCGTTTTTTCTGATGGACGTATTTATTTAGGTAACAATGGTGAAGAATTAAAAGCTTTTCACACTAAAGATGGATACGGAATAAAAGCATTAGGCGCCAGCGGTGTTGATGTTGCGGTTATTACAGGGAGAACCTCAAACATTGTTGCAACACGTATGACAGCGTTAAATGTAAAATACATAGTGCAAGGCGAGGAAAATAAATTACCTGCATTAAAGAAAATGGCTGAAAAATTAAATTTATCTCTCGATGAAATTGCTTATATCGGAGACGACATGCCCGATCATGAATGTATCGATTATGTTGGTTTGGGTATTGCTGTGCAAGACGCTCATCCGAGCATTTTATCCATCGCCAATTACACAACATTCAACCGTGGTGGCTTTGGTGCTGTTCGAGAAATTTGCGATTTAATTATGCTAAGCCAAAACACTTTAGCCAATGCGAGTGGCGCCAGTATATGAATCGGCTCTATAGTTTAACCATAGTGTTCTTTCTAATTGCTGGGTCTATTTATGGAATTATTGAGTGGCGAAATGCTGCTGTACCAGAATTACAAACTATTGATAAAACGATTACGCCAGACTTTATTGCTGAAAATTTACACAGTAATGTTTATAAAAGTAAAGGGAGTTTAGCTTATGTTGTTGATGCGCATAGAATGGAACATTACCCTGAACTAAATATTACCAACTTTGAGTTTCCTCAATATACACTTCATCCAAAGAATAATGCTCCCGCTTGGAAAGTCTCTGCAAATGAAGGCATATTGTATAATAACAACAGAGTAAAACTTGAAAATCATGTTCGTGTGATGGCAACAGATCAAAACAGTTTATTGCAAGAGGTCCAAGGAAAATACTTTGAACTTGATCTAAAAACTAACATCTTAAGCTCTGAACAAGAAATTAAAATTATTGGTAAAGGATTTACCATCGATGGTAAGGGTTTAATTGTCGACTTAAACACCAACCAAATGACACTAACTAAACATGTGAAATCCATTTATGAAATTGTTAAAAAATAGCCTACTTTGCTTAATGTTATCAGGCACCTTGCTTTCATCAGCTTTTGCTGAAAAATTTGATATCTCGCAAAAAATTGAAATCGACGCGTCAAAACAAGCTGCGGATCTTAAAAATAAAATTTTCAGCTATATCGACAACGTAGTTATTACCCAAGGTTCATTAATCATCCATGCCGATTTAGTACAAGTGCTGACTCAGACTGGAAGTGAAGAGAAAACCTATATTGCGAAAGGTAAACCAGCAACATTTGAACAAACGTTAGCCGATGGTACTCCACTTAATTTGCAAGCCGATGAAATACGATATGAGCCTGGCAACAATTTAGTTATCATTTCAGGAAATGCTTTATTACAGCAAGAAGACAGTGAAGTCAGTGGTAGTAAAATAACTTACAATATTGACACTCAATATGTAAATGCGGAAAGTAAAACGAATGAACGCACGAAGACAATTTTTCAGCCTAAAGAAAAAATAAAAGCAAAAATAACTGACGCCAGTAACTCAGGAAAAAAATAATTTATGAGCATTAGTACACTGATGGCGAAAGGCCTTGCTAAAGCATACAAAGGTAGAAAAGTCGTTAAAAATGTAAGCATGCAGGTATCAGCTGGGCAAGTAGTCGGTTTGTTGGGCCCGAATGGTGCAGGTAAAACCACTTCTTTCTATATGATTGTAGGTTTAGTCGAAAGCGACAGCGGTGAAATTATCTTAAACGGTGAAGACCTCACACTAGCCCCTATGCACGAACGTGCGAGAAAAGGTATTGGATACTTACCACAAGAAGCCTCAATTTTTAGAAAACTCAGTGTTTACGATAATATAATGGCCATATTACAGACACGCAAAGAATTATCTGATGCAGAACGTGAAGAAAAATTAGAGCATTTAGTAGAAGAATTTAACATTGGTCATATCAAAGATAACTTAGGCATGAGCCTATCTGGTGGGGAACGCCGTCGAGTAGAGATAGCTCGAGCTTTAGCTGCTGAACCAAAATTCATTTTACTCGATGAACCTTTTGCAGGTGTTGACCCCATTTCAGTAGGTGATATTAAAAAAATTATTCTACACTTAAAAGAACGTGGCATTGGCGTTTTGATCACCGACCATAATGTACGAGAAACACTCGATGTATGTGAACATGCCTATATAGTGAGTCATGGCGAACTTATTGCTGAAGGTAATTCAGATCAAATTCTTGCAAATCAACATGTAAGAGATGTATACCTTGGTGAACAATTCACGCTATAGTAGTCAATAAATTAAGAATGTCTTCGTATAACGAAAATGTTCAATTAAAAATAATAGGAAGTTAATGACCTAAATGCGCCCTACTCTACAACTCCGCATAGGACAACAATTAACCATGACGCCACAATTGCAGCAAGCAATAAAATTGCTGCAATTATCGACGTTAGAGCTTCAGCAAGAAATCCAAGAAGCCTTAGAGAGTAATCCATTATTAGAAATGGACGATTCTGCTAACAATGCTGAAGAAAAAAGCACTGATAACATTGAAGATGCTCATACCTCTGGTACTGGCGATGTAAAAGAAGTAAGCACTTCTGATGGAAGTGAAGACTCTTCGCCTACTATAGATGAAATCACCACAACTGAAGCAATGGACAAAACAGATATCCCTGAAGAATTAAACATGGATACAACTTGGGATGACAATTATACCGCAGGAGCGGCTAGTTCAAGTTCAGGCCCGGCTTCAGAAGACTATACTTACCAAGGTGAAACTCAAGACTCAATTCAAGATCACTTGCGCTGGCAAATGGAGTTAAGTCCGTTTACTGAGACAGATCGTGCTATTGCTATGGCAATAATAGATGCCGTTGATGATGCTGGCTATTTGACCGTTACCAGTGATGATATTTTAGAAAGTGTTGCCATTGAAGATCTTGAACTTGATGAAGTTGAAGTAGTGTTAAAGCGTATTAACCTTTTTGACCCTATTGGTGTCGCCGCACGTTCAATTTCAGAATGTTTAATTATTCAACTCAACCAATTTGATCCCGCAACGCCTTGGTTAGAAGAAAGCAAATTAGTTTTACGTGATTACATTGACCTTTTAGGTAGCCGAGATTATCGCACATTGATGCGTAAAACTCGACTTAAAGAAGATCAACTTCGTGAAGTAGTACGCCTTATTCAAACACTTGATCCTCGACCTGGTGACAGTGTGATCAAAAGTGATGACCAATACGTTATTCCCGATGTTTCTGTTGAAAAGAAAAATGGCCGTTGGATAGTTGAACTTAACCCAGACACAGCGCCAAAACTTTCTGTAAATCAGCAATATGCTTCTATGACACGGTCGATGAAGTCATCTGCTGACACACAATTTATCCGTTCGAATTTACAAGAAGCCAAATGGTTCATCAAAAGCTTAGAAAGTCGAAATGATACCTTACTCAAAGTTTCAAACTGTATTGTTCAACGACAAATTGGCTTTTTCGAGCATGGCAATGAAGCAATGCGTCCAATGGTGTTGAATGACATCGCAGAAGCCGTCGATATGCATGAATCTACTATTTCCCGTGTAACCACACAAAAATATATGCATACCCCACGTGGTATTTTTGAACTGAAATTTTTCTTCTCAAGTCACGTTAGCACAGAAAATGGTGGCGAATGTTCATCAACCGCTATTCGTGCATTAATTAGAAAACTAGTGGCCGCTGAGATCCCAGCAAAACCACTAAGTGATAGTAAAATGGCTGATTTACTAGCCGAACAAGGAATAAATGTTGCTCGACGTACGATTGCAAAATATCGTGAGTCACTTTCTATTCCACCTTCTAATCAACGAAAAAGTTTACTTTAACGAAAAGATGAGGAATTAAGCTTATGCAAATTAACCTTTCTGGACACCATGTTGAAATTACCGAAGCTTTACGAGAAAGCGTCAATACAAAGATGGAAAAATTGACCCGACACTTTGACCATATCAATAATGTTCATGTAGTTCTCACTGTTGAAAAATTAAACCAAATTGCTGAAGCGACTGTTCATGTCAACGGTACTGATTTACATGCGAAGGCTCAAAATGCCGATATGTATTCCTCTATTGATAGCCTTGTTGGTAAACTTGATAAACAAATATTAAAATACAAAGGTAAAACAAATCAGCATTAATGCTGTTTCACGCCTTTCCTCTAACCAATAAATGTAAGTAAGTAGAATAATGAAGTTGCAAGATATTCTAACCCTTGATTGCACCCTGTGTGCTGTCAAGGGAACAAGTAAAAAGAAACTCCTAGAAATAATTAGCACAACTGCGGCAGATAAAATCGAGAATCTCGATACTCATCAATTATTCGAAAGCTTAATGGCTCGTGAAAAAGTAGGATCCACAGGCATAGGTAATGGCATCGCGATTCCTCATGGTAGATTGTCAAATACCTCACAAGTTATTGCTGTTTTGCTAACAAGCGAACAAGCCGTTGAATTTGATGCGATAGATAATCGTAATGTAGATATTATTATTGCATTGTTTGTTCCCGAAGAAAGCTGCCAACAACATTTAGACACCCTGCAAAGTATCGCACAAATATTTAGTGATAAAAAAACAGCAAAAAAAGTAAGAAAGAGTAAAAGTTCCCAAGAAATTTTTGACATCATAAAGCATGCTCCACATTAATAAACTCAATATAAATTCAGGAATATATAAATGAAACTCATGATAGTCAGTGGTCGCTCTGGGTCAGGTAAAAGTGTTGCATTACGTGTGCTCGAAGATTTAGGCTATTACTGCGTAGATAATATTCCTGTAAATTTATTACCCGCATTGGCACATACCGTTATTAATGATTATGACAAGGTAGCTGTAAGCTTAGATGTTCGTAATTTACCAAATGATCCGACTGATGTTTCAGAAATACTAGACTATCTCCCGAAAACGGTAGAACTTGATATTCTATATTTAGATGCAGATGATTCTGACCTTATTCGTCGCTTTAGTGAAACTCGTCGTTTACATCCATTGATTAAACAAAACATCCCACTTGATCAAGCTATTTCTTTAGAAAAAAAACTACTAGACCCCATTTCAACACGCGCAGGTTTGTATATAAATACAAGCCAATTATCACCTCATCAGTTATCTGATTTAGTGCGTGAGAGAATTTTGGGTAAAACGTCTGCTTCGATGGTTGTTGTTTTTGAATCTTTCGGTTTTAAACATGGTGTGCCACAAGATGCAGATTACGTCTTTGATGCGCGCTTTCTTCCCAACCCTTTTTGGGATAAAGAATTAAAAGGCTACACAGGTTTAGATCAACCCGTGCAAGATTTCCTTGCTAGTCAGCCAATAGTCACTAAATTTATATGGCAAATCAATAGTTTCATGATGACTTGGTTACCACACTTAGAAAGAAATAACCGTAGTTACATCACCATCGCTATAGGTTGTACAGGCGGTAAACATAGGTCTGTTTATATTGCCGAGTTATTAGCAAACAATCTTCGTAAAGAGCGTGATGATGTTCAATCTCATCACCGTGATATCAAAATAAAAAGCACCTAGTAATAATAGAACATGGCAAAATATAATAAAGTATTAACCATCAGTAACAAGCTTGGCTTACATGCTCGTGCTGCAACCAAACTTGCACAATTAAGTCAGAAATTTGATGCTAAAGTCACGATCAGTTTAGAAGGAAAAGAAGCTGATGCAGGCAGTATTATGGGATTAATGTTACTCGCAGGTGGTTTTGGCAAAACAGTTGAAATAATTACACAAGGTGAAGATGCCCAACAAGCACTCTCTGATGTATGCCAATTATTTTCTGACAAGTTTGATGAAGGTGAATAGAAATAAATACTGAATTAAAAATAGAGTTAAGTTATTATTCATTAAGCCATTTTAGCCAAAAAATGTGGCTATAATAATTATATAATTTTCGTTTACTGCGGCACAGGAAAACTTTATGCCGGAAATTTCAGAGCAAAAACAAAACCATCAACGCCTGCAACAAGTAAATAAAGCACTTGGTAGCGGCATGTTTGTGCACGTTCGTAAATTATTACAGAATATGCCTGCCTATGATATTGCTTTGATCTTAGAGTCTTCTCACCCAAAAAGTCGTGCTGTGTTATGGCAGCTTATCGATGCTGATAATCACGGTGAGGTTCTCGAGGAACTAAACGAAGAAGTTCGAAAAGGTATTTTAAAAAACATTCGTCCTGAAAAATTAGCTGAAGTAGCTGAAGGGATGGACGTCGATGATTTAGCAGAAGTTCTACGTACCCTTCCAGATAGTGTTTATCAGGAAGTATTAAGTGCCATGGACTCTCAAGACAGAGGCCGAGTAGAAGCAGCTCTATCGTTCGAAGAAGATACCGCTGGCGGTATCATGAATACAGATACCATAACCATTCGTCCTGATGTGACTGTGGATGTAGTATTACGCTATTTACGTCTGCGTGGTAACTTGCCCGAAGCTACCGATTCATTTTATGTTGTTGATCGTAAAAATCACTTTATTGGTGCTGTTTCTTTAGCTGCAATAATTACCGCCAAACCCGAAATTATTATTTCCACATTAATAAACAAAGATATTGAAGCGATTCAAGCGCATTTATCTGATAGTGATGTTGCACAGCTCTTTGAAAAATTTGATTGGTTTTCTGCCCCTGTAGTTGATGATAAAGGCCGATTACTTGGACGTATCACCATCGATGACGTTATTGATATTATCCGTGAAGATGCAGAGCATTCAATGATGAGTATGGCGGGTCTAGATGATGAAGCTGATACTTTTGCTCCTGTATTAAAAAGTACCCAACAGCGCTCTATTTGGTTAGGTGTTAACCTTATTACAGCACTTCTCGCGGTTGCTGTATCAAGCATGTTTGAAGGTATATTAAGCCAACTCGCTATTCTAGCGATTTTAAATTCGTTAGTTCCAAGCATGGGAGGGGTTGCGGGTAATCAAACATTAACATTGGTTATTCGAGCCATCGCCCTTGGCCATGTTGGCGACTACAATGCTAGAATACTGTTACAAAAAGAACTTGCGGTTGGTTTTCTTAACGGCATTATTTGGGCAGCTTTAATTGCAACTGTTGTTGCTATTTGGCAACAAAACTTAATGCTAGGTGGCGTAATAGCTTTTGCGATGCTAATGAATTTAACTGCGGCTGGCATAGCAGGCGTTGCGATACCTATATTTTTAAAACGTATAAACATTGATCCTGCTTTAGCAGGTAGTGTGATATTAACAACGATCACTGATGTGGTAGGGATATTTGCCTTCTTAGGTACTGCAACGTTATTACTCACTTAACTCACTTTTAAAAAAGCGAGTGGTTAATTATTGAGACCTTGAACATTATCAAGATCTCATTCAGTTTAGGTTATTATACTAAATTCAAAATGACAGTGCTTAATTAGCTACCAGCAACCTGCATTTCTTCAATGAGTAATGAGCCCGTTAATATACTACCTCGTAAATCGACATCACTACCAACAGCCACTAAGCCTTTAAATATATCTGATAAATTACCAGCAATAGTCACTTCTGAAACTGGATAAGCGATTTCGCCATTCTCCACCCAAAAACCAGCAGCACCACGAGAATAATCACCATTAACGACATTAACGCCTTGTCCCATCAATTCGGTGACTAGAAATCCAGTTCCCAATTTCTTAAGCATTGCATCAAAGTCACCACCATTGGCTGAGCCTTTGGCATTAATTTGCCAATTATGGATGCCACCAGCATGCCCTGTTGTCGTTAGGCCTAACTTACGGGCAGAATAACTGGTCAATAAATATGTTTCTAAACAACCATCAACGATAATCTCGCGATCGACAGTTTTTACCCCTTCACTATCGAAAGTACTACTCGCTAAACCTTTAAGAATATGCGGACGCTCACTAATATTTAAAAACTCAGGGAATACTTGCTTACCAATAGAATCCATCAAAAAGGAAGATTTGCGGTATAAGTTACCACCACTGATTGCGGCAATAAAGTGACCAAAAATACTATTAGCAATATCTGCACGAAACATTACAGGTACTTTTCCTGTAGGAAGTTTCTGAGCATTCAATCGAGATAACGCTTCTTTTGAAGCTTGAATACCAATGGCAATGCCATTATCCATTAAATCAAAATCACGATTGACCGTGTAAGCATAATCACGTTGCATATCATCACCTTCTGAGGCAATCATGACACAACTTAAACTATGGCGTGAACTGGGATAACCAACAATTTGACCGTTGGTATTTCCATACACTTTATACCCTTCAAAACTGTCAAGTGATGCACCATCAGAATTAGTGATTCGAGGATCAAAAGCTAACGCACTATCTTCACACTCTTTTGCCAATTGAATAGCATCATCCGTTGATAAGACTTTAGGGTGATATAAGTCGAGATCAGCCGGTGACATTTCGATCATATTCTTATCTGCTAAGCCAGAACATTCATCAACAGAAGTATACTTGGCTATATTAACAGCAGCCTGAACGGTTTGCTTTAATGCTGCTTCAGATAAATCAGCCGTGGAAGCACTTCCCTTTCGACCTTGTTGATAAACCGTAATACCTAAAGCACCATCATTAGTAAATTCAACGGTTTCTACTTCACCTAAGCGGGTACCAACACTTAAGCCTTGCTGACGGCTTATAGAAGCTTCTGCCGCATCTGCGCCTAGCGATTTAGCTAACTCAAGTACCTGAGCAACACGTTGTTCAACTTGCGATATTTGTTCTTTCATCGATTCTTTAGGGGTCGTCGTTTGAGTCATAATTTATTGTTTTCTTCTATAAATGCGGAAATTAGAAAATATGCACTGTATACCATAAGCAGTTACGCGTATAATAGCGATAATTATCACTTTAATAATGAATATTATGCCCGACTCTTCAAACGATATCGATGAATTAGATGAAGAATTAAAAAGTAAATCTGAAGTAAAGCGCGAAATGATCCAATTGCAAATCTTTGGACAGAAACTAATAGATTTATCTAAACATCAGCGAAGTAAAATCCCGTTTACTGCTGATATAAAAGACGCCCTAATTTTAGCTGATAAAATTAACAATAAACATGAGGCGTTACGTCGTCATGTTCGCCATTTAGCTAAAATTTTATCTGAAACTGATTTAGAGCCGATTAAGCATGCGCTTGACGTTATGGCTAATAAGCATCAGCAAGAAACAGCAAAATTCATTAAGCTTGAGAAAATGCGCGATAATGCGGTTGATCAAGGGAGTGATTTTATTGAAGCTTTACTTACTGAACATGAATCAATGGAAAGACAAAAGTTACGTCAATTGGTACGTCAAGCCTCAAAAGAGAAGAAATCTGAAAAGCCAGGTAAATACTATAAAGAACTTTTTGAATATTTAAAGTTTCATACTAAAAAGATCAACGAGTAATGTTGATATATTAAAAACCTGCAAAAGCAGGTTTTTTAATAATAATGACTTGAATGTTATTAAGAAATTATAAACATCTTAACCAAGTATCGATAGCTACTATTTAGTTGCACGTGATACATATTCACCTGAACGGGTATCTACTTTCACTGTTTCACCAATTTGTATAAATAATGGCACACGAATAACAGCACCAGTATTTAATGTTGCAGGTTTACCACCTGTACCAGCAGTATCACCTTTTAATCCTGGATCTGTTTCTGTAACATCAAGGTCAACAAAATTAGGAGTTGTTACTGTGATAGGAGAACCATTCCATAAAGTAATGGTACAAATATCACCTTCTTTTAACCATTTAAGGCAATCTGCAACCGCTTTTTCATCAGCTGCAATTTGCTCAAAAGTCTCATTATTCATAAAATGCCAGAATTCACCGTCAGCATATAAATATGCAAGTTCGGTTTCCATTACATCAGCGCCTTCGCAAGACTCGCCTGATTTAAAGGTTTTTTCTAAGACTTTATTAGAAATAAGTTTACGAATTTTTACGCGACTAAAGGCTTGGCCTTTTCCCGGCTTTACTAATTCGTTTTCTAAAATGTTACAAGGTTCGCCGTCAATCATTAATTTAAGGCCAGCCTTAAATTGGTTTGTACTAAAATTAGCCATATTAATGTTCTCTTATACTCAAACAGATAACGCAGAGATTTAAATTGAAATTAGAAATGCCGCAGATAATAACCCAAATCAGCGATCAATTGCACACTTCTTGGCAAAAAGAGTTAAGTAATGTTGTAACGGATCCTAAAAAGCTTTTAGAAATGCTTGAAATTAGTGACGTGGATTACTTACAACATTATTCAGCGCGAAAGTTATTTCCCGTTCGTGTGCCGCAACCTTTTATTTCTCGAATGAAAAAAGGTGACTTTTCTGATCCTTTACTCATGCAAGTAATGCCATTATCTGATGAATATATTATTACCAAAGGCTACTCAACAGACCCGTTAGAAGAACACGAGACAGTTGCCGAAGGCTTATTACACAAATATAAACATAGGGTATTGATGATTATAAAGTCGGGCTGTGCCGTTAATTGCCGTTATTGTTTTCGTCGGCATTTTCCTTATGATGAAAATAGTCCGAATAAAGCTCGCTGGCAGCCTGCATTAAATTACATTGCAGATCACGCTGAAATCAACGAGGTTATTTTCAGTGGTGGCGATCCGCTTATGGCAAGTGATGAACATTTACAGTGGCTGATTGAGCAAATTGAACCTATTAAACATGTTAGCCGTTTACGTATTCATACCCGCTTACCTATTGTTATCCCCCAACGTATAACAACTACTTTAGTGAATATGTTGTCTCAAACTCGATTAAAAGCAACGATGGTTTTACATGTTAATCACCCTAATGAAATTGACGATAATGTAAAAAATGCGATTGATAAATTACGCACAGCAAGGATCCCATTATTTAACCAAAGTGTATTATTAAAAGGAATTAATGATGATGCAGACGTTTTATGCCAATTAAGCGAAGTACTTTTTGACAGTGGTATTCAGCCTTATTACCTACATATGTTTGATCCTGTGCAAGGTGTTGCGCATTTTGACATTTGTGAAGACAAGGCAAAAATAATAGTACAAAAAATGATGGCTACATTACCGGGTTTTTTAATGCCTAAATTAGTAAGAGAAATTGCTGGAGAAGCTAACAAAACGCCAATCAATTTGGCATAATAACGTTATTATCAAAACAATATTTAATATAGAGACATTATGAGTGAAACGGTCAGTAAACAACTTGTTGAAAATATTTCAATTATTTTAAAGAAATCATTAACCGCTGATGCAAACTTAGCCGAGTTAAGAATAAACAAACAAGCAGGTTTTGGCGCTATATTTAAAGAAAATGCAGGTTTTAAATGTTCTGCAAATACTTTCCAGCCGTATGTGGAAGAAGTCGCAAATGATTTGATTTTTTGGCAAAAAACATCAGATCAACAAACGCTTATCGACACAGTAAAAAAAATAGAAAAGCTTTTTACTGTATTAGCTAATTTTGAAGACAGTGCTAACGTTAGCCATTAATTTAGTTGCTTTATTACAGAAGCATAAATAAAAAATGCAGCCAAATGGCTGCATTTTTTTATGTGTATTCATAGTAGTAATACTTACTGCTTCATATTGTCTAAAAATTGATCTTTAAACCAATCATCAAGTAATTTTTTCTCATAGCCCAGTGATTTATTTCTATATCTCGAGCTGATACCCATCATAAAGTTCATATCTTTTATGTTTACATCGCCACTTTGGATTATTGCTAGTTCTTCATTTATTAATTTATATGAAAATTTTATACGGGGAAAATAAATCTCTTTAATAACTCTTATATCGCGCATACGACTAGCATGAACATCACCGGCTAGATCAACATCAGTTACATCTATTTTAAGTGTTTGAGATTCAGGCAGTGCTTTAGCAAGCTTTAACAGATGTTTCTCGAGCTCCTTGAATGTACTTTCTTGGAATCGCTTCCTTCCTTGATTACCAGAGTATATATCTCTATATTTACCTGGTTCTGTCCAAGTCACTTTTACATCTGCTGCCTGTGCCGCAGTGGTTCCAAAAATAGTTCCACAGAGTCCTGAAACAATCAATAACGTGAGTATTGGTTTAATCATCATTTATCCTTAACTATAAAATTTCATGAATATTTACATCGCGTATTAAATCTTATTACTAAAAAACACACTAAAATTATTTTACTTCAGATTCACTACGTTCCTTTCTCTGCAATGAATTAATATACCACTACGAACTCACCTGCATATTGGTATATTACCTAAAGATATAAATATGTATAGAAAACTCAGACTTTATTCTGAAACAAATTGTACGGATTAAAACCAAAAATTTTGTACTCACGGCTATATCCATGTCTGAAATAAAGTAGCTAATATGAGTAATAATTTAAGTAGTGGATATTTAGATAAGCAGGAGGCAATGAGTTATTTAGTCAAAATTAACGATGCCATACAGCACAATTCCGTCCCTTTCCTTTTGCTTTATACAACATATCGTCAGCCAACTTAAATGTTGCAGCAGAGCACATTAATGGCGTTGGAAAGCTATTAACACCACCAATGCTAATAGTCAGATATTTACTCACTGTATTTTTTTCGTGTTCTATTTTCAGATCCTCTACAGCTTGACGACAAGACTCCATTATATTAAATGCATCTTGAGCTGGAGTGTTTGGTAGCAACACCGCAAATTCTTCCCCTCCGTAACGTGCAACAAAATCAAAAGGTCTTTTTAATTGCTTAAAAATTACTTGTGCCACCTTTTTTAAAGCTTGATCTCCTGCTGCATGCCCGTATTGGTCGTTATATTCTTTAAAATAATCTATATCAATCATAATCTGAGATAAAGGGGTGTTTTCTCTGACAGACATTTTCCACTCAAGATCGAACATTTCGTAGAACTTTCGACGATTAGGAACACAAGTTAATGAATCTACATTTGCTAACTGCTCAAGTTGGGTTCGCTGCTCAGCCAATTTTAAATGTAAATCAACACGCGCACGAACAATATCAATATGGAAAGGTTTTTGGATATAATCGCAGGCACCTAATGCCAAGCCTTGACTCTCATCAACTACATCTGTCAAGCCTGTAATAAAAATAACGGGAATAGCAGAAGTTTCTTCATGCTTTTTCAGTTGCATGATAACTTCAAATCCACTCATTCCCGGCATAATAATGTCCAGCAAAATAACGTCAGGTTTAAACTTAATCGCTTTTTCAATGCCTTGCTCACCATTCTTTGCCAGAACAATATTAACTTTTGATTTAAAAAAAGTATCCGAGGTTGGGGTAGCAGATGCCTTTGAAGTAGAGTTAAATGATGGTGCACTCAAATCTAAGGTTTTTGATTTTGTTAAGGCATATAACGATATGGCTGATATTATGAAAAACTTGGGTGGCTATAATCCTGATACAAAAGAAGCAGGGCAGTTGCAAGGTGATCCTGGATTGAGAAGTATACAGGCACAGATAAGAAAAATAATGACAAGTTCGATTGAAGGTTCCGGTTTGGCTTTCTCAAGTTTATCTTCTATAGGAATCACAACTAATAAAGAAGGTGTGCTGGTTAATGACCTGAGCAAGTTGGACGAAGTAATTAAAGGAGATATTAATTCGCTGTCTAGCTTTTTTTCATCTGAAGGTGGCTTGTCAGAAAAATTAGATACGGCTTTAAAAGGCTACTTGGCAACGGATGGCTTATTAACCACAAGAGAAGAAGGTATTCAGTCAAGAATAAAAGATATTGCTGTAGACAGAGAGAATCTTTCAAGACGCTTATTGTCTATTGAGTCCAGATATAGGAAGCAGTTTGGTGCAATGGATGCTTTGGTCGCTCAATTAAACTCTATAAGTACCTTTTTAGCTCAACAATTAGAAAACTTACCCGGACCAAGAATTTTAAAATCAAAGTAAATGATCTAGATCTACCTATGGACTGAAATCACTTATTCACCTAATAAAAAAAGATTGAGGTTTCATTATGGTGAGCAAAAAGAATCAAAAGTAGAGTTTTATAATGAGAAAAGGAATGGAAAATGCATTTTCTGGAATCGTTTTGGGAATAAGGTTGAAGAAGGTTATTATCTTGATGATAACAAACATGGAGAATGGATAACCTTTTTTGAAGATGGGTCTGTACAAAAAATAATCTATAAGAATGGCAGGTTGGTTGAGTAAAAAAAGATGTCTTCGTGTTTATGAGTTAAAGTAAATCACTATATGAAGTTACCAAATAAATCATTCTATTTATTTTTAAGTCTGTGTTTTATAAGTTTCCAAATGAGTC
>CAJWBY010000023.1 GCA_913020705.1 uncultured Colwellia sp. | reverse complement strand
ATAAGGACCGACTATGTAAAATCAATGTAATGTGAGTGTCCACACAAATTGCATGATAACTAATTGTTAAAGAACGTTAACTTTTAAAGTTAACCGAAACAAAATCTCATTCGCTTTGCTTCGTTGCTGCAGGCCTTGCCTGAAGCGAGATGCGCATTCTACGCGTCTCAGTTTCGATGTCAACGTTTTATTTTAAGTTTTTTGAACTTTCTTTATCGAAGATTCAAAATTCATTTTAAAACGTTAAGTTAACTATTTAGCTCTTATAAAGAGAAGTTAACTTATCAAAACGTCCGTTTGGGTTGCCCCTTGGAACTGGAGCGCATTCTAGACATTTTTTGAAAAGGATCAAGCACTATTTTTATCTTTTTGTTTGTTTGCTTAAAATAAAAACAATTTGGTTATTTTAGATTCTGATCGATTTAAAATCCCCCATAACATTAATCTACTTATGTAGTAATCTCTTACTTCTATGTGAAATCACTTCAAAATTAGTTGCCTCAACTTGCTTCGTTTAATCAGTGTAGTCAATATTTTAACTTTTGCTAAATATAAACTGTCCTATTTGTTGCATATAAATTAAACTTATCTCGTTACAAGTGTTGCACATTGTTCAAAGCTGGGTAACATAGAAATCGCAATTTTGAATTTAAAATAATAATTAGGTATTCATATATGAAGTCTCCTCAAGGGTTAACATTTATCGTCGCGGTTATATTTGCTGTAGTTGCATACTTTTTATCAACTGTTATCGGCAACTCATCAGCTGTGACTGCTGTTTTGGTTTTAGTTAGTGCTTTTATTTCTCCTCTAATTGGCTCGTCGAACTCAACTGAGAGTAAAGCTGCTGACGAAGAAGTAAAAACATTATATGTGGGTAATTTACCATATAGAGCAAATGAGTCGGCAATTAGAGAATTATTCTCTGAACACGGCCAAGTTCATTCAGTCCGTTTAATGAAAGATAAACATACGGGTAAACGTCGCGGTTTTGGCTTTGTTGAAATGTCAGCAAATGCTGCAGATGCTGCAGTTTTGTCGCTTAATGATACAGAGTTTCAGCAAAGAACTTTAAAAGTTCGTGAAGCGAAGGAACGTCCAGAGATAAACAACGAAGAATCATAATCTTTATTTTTTATAATCTGCAATAAAAACCCGCTTCATGAGCGGGTTTTTTTATCTATTTATTTAAAAGGTTTACAATTAGTTACTCTCTTGTTCAGGCTTAACCGTTTCTATGACCTTGTCGAGTTTTTCTTTACTTTCTTTATCCTCACCGAACTCTGCTTTAAACACGGCATTAAGAAGTTGGCCAAATGCGTCATCATCCTTAGATAACATACTATCGGCTTTTTCTTGTAGTTGTTTAAATTGCTCTATAAAGTCAATTAATGGCCTGAGTTCTTTATTCACACTGGGTAATACATTTTCATCATACTCAGCAATCTCTGTATATGTTTGGCTTACATAGCTTGTTTTAGTTTGTTTTAAATCCATACTAAAATTTGAAATCTGTTCATTATCAAAACCAAGTTCTAGCGCCTTTTCAAAAGCTTGGTCAACATTACCGCTGAAGAAATCCTTTTGAAGTGAATTCACATCTTTAATTAATGCTTCAATGGCCGCTCTTTCTTCATCATCAAGTTCACCTTCAACACTATAAGAAAAATTAACTTCATGATATTGGCTACTTGCCATACTGTAGTTCTCGGCAGTACCTTTGCTACCTTCTTCATATTGAGTACTTTCATTATTCGCATACTGTTGAAGTTCACTGAATGAAATAGAAACAATATCACCATCAGTGGTTGTAATAGATAAATCACTATTCTTAGAATTACTTGTATATAGTTCAGTATCTAGTGAAGCTTTTCTAATATTATGATTGTCCACTGCAGCATCACTGTTTACTTGTTCCTCGTCAGGAAATATCTTTGTGTAAAGATCATCAATATTCTTGTTTATAAGATCTCGGCTTTTTTCTATCCCTTGGCTTAATTCATCATCTAACATTGCCAAATCTTTTAACTCACCAATCGCTTGGTCAATACCTAAATTAGCCCCTGCACGTCCTTGTTCAAACATATCTTTTAGTTCATCGTCACTGGCACCATTTGCTTGAGCGGTAAGAATACTTCCTCCAACAAAGTCCATAACAGTGCGCGCAACTTCTTCAAAGTCAAAGAAACTTGTTGAAGCATTACTTTCACCTAATGGCTCTTTCGTTACTATATTAGCTGGTGCTATATTTTTTTCTGGCAATGCACGATTAAAATTTTCTGATATTTTGCTAGAAACAGATTGAAATACAATCTTCATACTAATAGATGAACGATTGCTTAATGCCAACTTATCAAATGAATCAGCAGGCATATGCTGCTTAACAGCTTCATTTTTCATTTGTTCAGCTTGACGATTGTTACCTAAATAATTAGGTAACGCTGTCCGATTATCAATTTTATTCATTTCAACTCTCCAGTATCTAATTAACTAAAAATTAAACACGATCAAAGATCTAAGGATCCTTAAATTCAACATGGTTATATATCGGCATTTATCAACAAACCTTTAACCTTGAGTTTAGCACGTTGAGGAAAATTATAGACAAATTACTAGACAAAGTAATCACAGTCGCTAAACTCTGCGCCTCAGTAAAACTCATTAAGTTGAGTATAATATCGTTAACCTACTTCTATATTTAAGGCTTATATATGTTTAGTCACATAGCACCTCAATTTTATGATACACAACTTGAAGATAAACAGGATGATATCTCGAAATTGTTTAGTGAGTTTGACTTGCCAAGCTTTGATGTCTTTCGTTCAGAGACCTTAAATTATAGGTTACGAGCTGAATTTAGACTTTGGCATGATGGCGATGATTTGTTCTACATTATGTTTAATAGCGAAACAAAAGAAAAATATCGAGTAGATGATTTCCCTGTAGCAAGCACATTAATAAATCAGGCAATGAAAGCTCTACTTGATGAAATTAAAGATAAGCCATCACTTCGACATCGATTATTTCAAGTAGATTTTTTATCAACGCTTAGTGGTGAATTATTGATCAGCTTGTTATATCACAGACAATTAGACGAAGAGTGGCTAACTGCTGCTGCACTATTAAAGACAACACTTTCGATAATTGCCCCAGTAGATATTATTGGTCGTGCAAAAAAACAAAAATTCATTCTTGATAAAGACTTTGTTACTGAAAAACTAACTGTTGGCGATAAAACCTATACTTACCAGCAAGTAGAAAACAGTTTTACACAACCTAATGGTCACGTTAACGAACAGATGTTACTTTGGGCCAAACAAGGTACAGAAAATATTGGTGGCGATTTAATAGAACTCTACTGTGGGAATGGTAACTTTAGCATCGCACTCGCTGAAAATTTTGATCGAGTTTTAGGCACTGAAATTTCAAAAACATCTGTAAAGTCAGCACAAACTAATATTGCTGCAAACCAGTTAACAAATGTTGATATCATCAGGATGTCCAGTGAAGACTTTAGCCAAGCGATGAATGGAGAAAGAGTGTTCCGTCGTTTAGAGGGCTTTGATCTGAAAAGCTATAATTACGATACAGTATTGGTTGATCCACCTAGAGCTGGACTTGACTCTGAAAGTGTCGAATTAGTTAGCCGATTTGAGCGTATCGTTTATATTTCATGTAACCCTGATACATTAAAAGAAAATCTCGTTGAATTAGTGAAAACCCATAATATCGAAAAATTTGCACTATTTGATCAGTTCCCTTATACCCATCACGTAGAGACTGGTGTCATTCTTTCACGTAAAACATAATTTATTAGGCTTTAACTTTTACGACTCTATGACTAAATTCTGAAGCACCGCGAGCAATAAAGCGTAATTGTTGTATTGTTCGTATGGAAATTTGTTGACGATCATCCTTATCAACATCTAAAGCGTCCGAGCCCGCACTAAAGACAATGGTAACCGCAGCGTCAGCTTGTAAAAATGCCACATCAGCATTTAATTTATTCGCTTGCTGCAAATAATCACATAGCTCTAAAGTAAAATAACGTACTTCTCTGTTTACCGCAGCACGGAAAGCCGCAGATGTACCTGAACGCTCTCGTAATAATAAACGAAATATATTACCGTTACTCTCAATAAATTCCATAAAAGTAACCACTGATATTTGAATAACAGAGCCACCTTTTTCAATACGTTGTCTAGCTTGTCGCATTAACTGGCGTAAAGTTAAACCCGCCTCATCAACAAGCGTCAAACCTAATTCGTCCATATCTGAAAAATGTCGATAAAATGATGTTGGCGCTAAACCTGCTTCTTTAGCGACTTCGCGTAAGCTCAAACTTGAAAAGCTACGTTCACTACTTAACTGCCCCAAAGCAGCATCAATTAATTGACGACGTGTTTTTTCTTTTTGTTGTGCTCTAATACCGCTCATTACTTCATAAACCTATTCTTTAGCTTCTTCATATCATACTGAATTTTCATCAATTTACTAGAACCTTAATACCTAACATCCATTTATAAATTTAGTATCATATGTTAATTATTAAAATTTTAATTAAATATACCTTGACTGAAAAGTGATCAAAGCTAAAATAGAGTACACGTGTACACTGAAATGTTTATAAGCTGTACGTCTTTTTTAAAAGTGGAATTTTTATTACATGAACAAACCTAAAATCGTTTGGTTAAATCTTGGTGTATTCTTAATTACCTTTTTGGTAGCCGCTATAGCTGTTCCATATAGAGCATTAACACACGGTTTTGACACTACTGAGATTATTGTTGCTCTTTGCTGTTTTATTTATTGTGGTATGTCCATTACTGCAGGTTATCACCGTTTATGGTCACACAAAACATATCAAGCACACTGGTCTTTACGTTTTATTTTTGCATTAGGTGGGGCATTTGCATTGCAAAATAGTATTTTGCATTGGTCATCAGATCATAGAATTCATCATAAACATGTTGATAATAATGAAAAAGATCCATATTCAGCAAAAAGAGGATTTTGGTATTCACATATAGGTTGGATGTTACGAGAGTATCAAGCTCATCGCTATGCTAATTATGACAATACACGAGATTTACAAAAAGACCCTATTGTTATGTGGCAGCACAGAAACTATTTATTACTGACCATATTGATGAACTTTGGCGTACCGATTGTATTTGGTTTGTGGCATGGCGATATTGTCAGCAGCTTACTTTTAGTTGGCTTTCTCCGTTTAGTTTTGAACCACCACACGACTTTTTTTATTAATTCATTAGCGCATATTTGGGGCAAACAAACTTACACTGAAAGAAATACCGCACGAGACAATGGATTTCTCGCTTTTTTTACTTTTGGAGAGGGTTACCATAACTATCATCATATTTTCGAGAATGATTATAGAAATGGCATTCGTTGGTGGCAATTTGATCCTACTAAATGGTTAATTAAAGGCTGTGAATATCTAAAGCTAACCACTAAGCTTCGCACCTACTCGGATGATAAAATTGAAAAAGCACGATTAGCTATGGTGTTAAAACGCAGTCAGCAAAAATTATTGTCTCACCCAAATGCAGAAAAAATGCGTGAAAAGCTTCAGCAAGAATACGACTTACTCATTAGCAGAATTAATGACTACTACGGTATGCGTAAAAAGTTACTTGCCTGTAGACGAGATAAATTAATTGCAGATGTTGAAAGTTCAGAGGTAGCTGCACAGTACCAAGAATTTAAGCAACATCTTGCAGACCAACAGCTACATTGGCAACGTTTCTTAACCCAGCTTGCATAAAGCTTTCATCAATTTAAGTATTATAGGTTTAGATCAAGCTTTTACATGGTCAGACGTCTAAATTCCTGCTAGAATTTTTTTATCTTAGTAGGAATTTAAGGCAAGACTTTGGCAACTAAAAATAAAGTTAAAACAACGACAAAAGTCATCGATAATTATGATTACGATGCAATTATTATTGGTACAGGTCCTGGCGGTGAAGGTACTGCAATGGAGCTGTCAAAAAAAGAAAAAAGCGTTGCCATTGTAGAGCGCTATAAAGATGTAGGTGGCGGTTGTACGCATTGGGGAACCATCCCTTCAAAAGCGCTTCGTCAAAGTGTTAGCCGACTCATTGAATATAACGCCAGCCCTCTATTTAGAGGTCATGAAAAAGCAAAACATTTAACATTTCCTGATATTCTCAAACATGCATCATCGGTCATTCGTAAACAAGTACAATTGCGTAGTGGGTTTTATAATCGTAATCGTGTTCAACTTGTTGCAGGTGAAGCCTCGTTTATTGATGCCAATACACTAAAAATAGTTAAAGACGATGGCTCTGTTGAGCAAATTACCGCAAAACAAATTGTAATTGCAACAGGTTCGCATCCATACAGACCAGATGATATTGATTTCAATCATCCGCGCGTTTATGACTCAGATACTATTTTATCACTAAAGCATGATCCCCGATCTATTATTATTTACGGTGCAGGTGTTATTGGCTCAGAATACGCATCTATCTTTCGAGGGCTTGGCGTAAAAGTAGATTTAATTAACACCCGAGATAGATTGTTGTCATTTTTAGATGCAGAGATGTCTGACTCACTTAGTTATCATTTATGGAATAACGGTGTTGTTATCCGTCATGGCGAGGCTATTGAGCGTGTTGAAGCATCTGATGATGCTGTTGTTGTGCATCTTGAATCTGGGAAAAAAATGCGCGCAGATTGTTTATTATTTGCAAATGGACGAACAGGTAATACAGCAGATTTAAAGGTTGAAAATGCAGGATTAACATCTGATGGCCGTGGACAGTTAAAAGTAAACGATCAGTATCAAACAGCTGTAGATAATATCTATGCTGTGGGTGATGTTATTGGTTATCCGAGCTTAGCAAGCGCTGCTTATGATCAAGGTCGACTGGCCGCTTCTGCGATGATAGATCATCACAGTACCGCAAAACTTATTGCTGACATTCCTACAGGTATTTATACCATTCCTGAAATAAGTTCAGTCGGCAAAACAGAACAAGAACTAACCGCCGCTAAAATCCCTTATGAAGTGGGTCGTGCACAGTTCAAACATTTAGCAAGAGCGCAAATATCAAACAGTTTAGTGGGTTCATTAAAAATACTCTTTCACCGTGATACTAAAGAAATTTTAGGTATTCATTGTTTCGGTGAAAATGCGGCTGAGATCATTCACATCGGTCAAGCAATTATGCAGCAAACTAATGGCGGTAATACCATTGAGTATTTTGTTAACACTACGTTCAACTACCCTACGATGGCTGAAGCATTTCGTGTTGCAGCTTTAAATGGATTGAACCGTTTATTTTAATAAGCAGTAAGCTTTAATCAAAAGAATTAAAAAGGTATGTTATGAAAAAATTTAAAGTATTAATAATGGCTTTCATTAGCATGCCTTTTTTATTGGTTCAGGCAAATGAAAGTAAAACTCAAGATACGGATAGCAATAGCTACAGTATTTACCTAGTTCGGCATGCTGAAAAGCAAATGGATAAGGATGATCCTGATTTAACGCAATGTGGAGAATTCAGAGCCAAGCAACTTGCGAGTATTTTAGAAAGCGCGAATATTAAAAACATTTACAGTACACGTTATAAACGTACTATGGCAACAGCCTCACCTTTGGCAGCTCAGCAAAAACTCGCAATAAAAAACTATGCTCCAAACAAGTTAGAGCAATTTGCTTGGCAATTAATAAAAGAAAAACAAAATGCTGTGATATTTGGTCATAGTAATACCACACCTCAGTTGGCCGAATTATTAAGCCAAACCAAGGTGGAGTCTATTTCAGAAAAACAATATCGAGGAATATATCAAGTGGTTATTTCAGGTAAAAATCGTAACCTAACGTTATTAATGCAACCTTTAATCTGTAAATGACAACAGTCTACATAAGGTCATTTCCAGCTCCTGGCTGACCTGCCTTAATTAATTCTATGTGGGTAATTGAAAAGGGTGTTCCCCATTGCTGAATAGTCATTACGTCGTTTAGAGCACTACCGGTTACTTTAATAATGGCACCATTTTGTTGAAATTCTTTCTTTAAGTTCATCGGCAACCAATGCTTACCCTCTTTTGAAACTAATCCAAAAAAACCACCTTCAAGGTTCATGTATTTTACCGTCGCTGTAAATGATAACTGCTTCAGATCTACTTTACCTACAGAAGGTTTAATTGACATTTTAGCGACCTCTGATTTGGAAACGTCTTCTACGTTAACAGACGCTTTTTCTACTGATTCAGTTGACTTCTCTACTGACGAAGTAGAACTTTGCTGACATGACATTAAGGTGCTGCCTAACAAAACGATATAAGCTATTTTTCTAAACATATAAATGCTCTTTAATTTGTTGTTATTACTTAAATAATAGATCTTAAAACATAAGATCCGCTTTACATCAAAAGATTATCATTGAATTATACTTTACTGTTGAGATTCTTCTTTTGCAGTTTGAATAATTTCATCAATTTTATGTTTGTTTCCACATATTGCTTTTTGCTTATCATCACGATAATAGCGAATATCAATACAATCAACTTGATAGCGGCGTTCTAATTCTGTACGTTTTATTGGCTGATCTTTAGAATTAGTGATTTGTCGTTGTAAAGACTGACACTCTTGAATTTGTTCACTGGCCAGCGTTATATCTTCACACGCATTTTCAATAGTTGCACAACCGACTAATGTCAAAAACGTCAGTGTAGTAAAAAAATAAATAGGTTTCATTATGGTGTGTTACTTCATTTTTTTTATTAATAGTTACCAATATTATAGTCACCTATACTTTGAAACGATAGTTTTTCTTTAAGGTGAGTTATTCCAAATCAATTAATTAGCGAGCATTCGTCACTCTTTCACATCCATGTGATCGTGTCATACCGTTCATCCTGAACATAAAAAAGCCATTACAAAGTAATGGCTTTTAGAAGGATAGACAGTAAAATTAACTAATGGTTAAATCAGCACTACTTTCTGTTAGTAAAGGTTTTTTCTTACGTTTAAATACCCCTTTCATATCTTCAATAATCAGATATAAACTTGGTATCAAAACTAAAGTCACAATAGTCGCAAACAACACACCAAAAGCTAATGATATTGCCATTGGAATGACTATTTGTGCTTGTGCACTGACTTCAAAGAAAATGATAGGCACTAAACCAATAAAAGTAGTTATAGACGTTAGCATAATCGCTCTAAAGCGTTTAGTGCCCGCGTGCAGCACTGCATCTTTCAATTTAACGCCTGATTTTCTCGCATTATTAACATAGTCAACCATGACCAGCGAGTCATTCACCACAACACCTGACGCAGCTAATATTCCCATCACCGATAACGCACTTAAGTCCATACCTAAAAGAAAATGACCAAATACTGAACCTATGATACCGAAAGGAATAACCACCATAATCATCGCAGCTTGTGAGTAAGATTTAAGTGGTATAGCCAGTAATGAAAAGACAATTAACAATGAGATAGCAAAGTCACGTTTTTGACTGTCTGCACTTTCCATTTCTTCTTGAATACTACCCGAGACTTCACTTTGCACTTTTGGAAATTTTCTTAATAGTTCAGGAATGAAGTTATCACGAATATCATTAGCTACTTTGAATGGCTCAACCTGCTCAGCATCAACACTTGCCCAAACATTAATAGTACGGTTGCCATTTTCACGACGAATACGTGTAACACCCTCTTGTAAAGAGATGACCGCTAATTCAGATAACGGTAATTCTGCACCATTTGGTGCTTTAATCATTACATCATCGACATGACCAACAGAGCTTCGTTGATCAAGAGGGTAACGAACCATAACTTTCACTTCTTCGCTATCACGTAAAATTCGTTGTGCTTCAAGACCATAAAAACTGTAACTTACTTGCGAAGCAATTTCAGCTAATGTTAAATCTAGACTGTATGCTAACGGTTTCAATTCAAACTGAACTTCTTTCGCACTGGTTTGGCGGCTATCATTAACGTCGCCAATACCTTTTAGAGAATTAAGCTTAGCTTTTAAATCTCTTGAAGCTGCGAGCAATTGTGCGTCATCTTTACTCTCTAATCTAAAGGCGATATCTCCGTCATCTCGACCACCGCCAAATAAGTTATCACCTATGGTGAATGATTTTACACCCGGATAATTAGGTATGGCTGCACGCCATAAATCAGCAAGTTCAAAAGTATTCATCGGTCGTAATTCAGGTATCACTAATTTCACCATCAATTGACCACTTGTTCTACTGCGTAAGTCAACTTGCATATCAGAGATCATTGACTGGCCGTATTCAGCTTCAATGTCTTTATCTATATTATGAATAATACCTTGGATATTTAGTAAAGTTTGTAACGTTGCTTTTTCTGAAGCATCGACATTCATTTCAACGTTAACACGAGGAAAATCATGTGGGATCTTAGGTTGGCCAATAAAACGAACAAAACCACCGCTGAACAAACCTGCACTAATTAACATTAAACTAATAAAGAACATTAATACGCCATAACGATATCTAAGAAAAAGCCCTAAAGCTGGGCGATAAGAATTTTCAATAAATGCTCTTAAACTGTCATCAATGAATCCCCGAAGCTTGTCTACTACTTTCGTAATTCTATCTAATGGGTATTGAATGAACCATAAATAACCATACTCGTTTAATTTCTTTAGTTTTATTATGTTAACTTTAGGCTTCATTCTAACCAAATGCGCAGGTAAAATGAGTTTAGACTCTATTAATGAAAATATTAAACATAGAATAACGACAGAGCCGATAGCTTTACCAAACGCAGCTGATGGTCCTTCGCCAAAGAGAAATGGAAGGAATACGGCAATAGTTGTTAATACGCCGAAAGTCGCGGGCATAGCAACACGTTGAACACCTCGGATAACATTCTCAGTACTGTGTCCATGCTGTTCTATTTCTTCATGAGCACTTTCCCCCATGACAATAGCATCATCTACAACGATACCTAGCACCAAAATAAAAGCGAATAAGCTAATGACGTTAATAGTGACATTAATGAATTCTAGTGGCATAAGAAATAAAGTACCAAGGAAACAAACTGGTAAGCCCATCATTACCCAAAAAGCTAAACGAACACGGAGAAATAGCGCTAACATTAAAAAGACCAATATTGCTCCACTTTTCATGTTATCTACCATCATATTTAAACGACCTTCGAGGTAGTAGGTCATATCAACCCAAGTTTCTAACTTAACGCCTTCAGGTAGTATTTTAGATTTTTCATCAACATAGGTATTAATTATTTCAGCAACATCAGTAATGCTCTGATTATTAGCGGCACCAATAAATATACTTACCGAGTTTTCGCCATTAAACTTTGAATACTGCAAGCCTTCTTTAAAACCGTCAATGACAGTAGCAATTTCACCTAATGTAATTTTCGAACCATCTTCTAATGTAACAACAGGAATTTGCTCATATTCATGACCTCGGTAGGCCTGATTCTCAACTCTTAAATTAATATAACCATTTTCAGCGCGTATTTGTCCTGCTGACATATTGCGAGAATAACCACGAACCGCTTGAGCAACATCACGAAAACTTAGACCATATTCACGTAACTTATCTTTACTTACTTCTATAGAAATCTCGTAATCTAAACCGCTATACAATTCTGAAATATTTACAAAGGGTAATTGCTGAATTTCATTGTGAATTTTTCGCCCTAATTCTTTGAGTTCGCCATTAGATAGCTCACCATATAAACTGATATACATAACTTCTTGACGAAACTTTTCACGTTCAACTTTAATGCGCTCCATGCCATCAGGAAAGCTAGATATTGAATCAATCGCTGACTTTACTTCTTCTAAGACCACTTGCGGATCATAATCTAAATCAACTTCGAACCAACCATTTGAGAATCCCCTGTTTGAATAGGTTATTACTCGTTTTAAGCCCTGAACAGTTTCCAAAGCTTCTTCAACTTTGATCGTAATACCTTCTTCAACTTCTTGAGGTGCAGCTCCTGGGTATGGTGCAGTATAAGAGATCCAATTAATATTGAGTTGTGGGAACATCTGTTTGTTGATTGTACTAATCGTAAAATATCCACCCACTAAAATAAATATCATCAATAGGTTAGCAGCCACACTGTTACGAGCAAACCAAGCGATTAAGCCTTTATTGGTATCATTCATCATCTAGTCCTTTGTGCTTGCAATTTGTGTTTCAGAAGCTTCTTTAATAGTTTCTTCGCTTTCAATGCTAATTTCATCACTTAGTAAAGCTAACTTCATACCATCAACGGGGTAATCTAATGCAGAGACAATAAGTTGGTCACCTTCATGCAAACCGCCTGTTACAATAACATTTGAACCTTCTTGACGAATAATAGTAATTTCAGCATAGTGCAATTTAGAATCAGTATCTAAAACTGCAACTCTATTGTCATCCACAAGGTAACGAGGTAGTAAGGCTGCACTTTCAAGGCTAATACCAAAGATTTCAGCAGTTACATAAGAACCAAAACGAATTGGGTTGTGCTTAGGAGCATCTTGTTTAACCTGTAAACCATAAGGGTCATCAATTTCAGCAACTAAATAACTCATACGACTTTTGTTATCAACAACGCCTTCATTACGCGCAATTTTTGCCGCCCAAATTACATTTTTACCTGCATAAGTACCAACCAAATTAACCTTAGCATCTTCACCTTCTTGCACAAGAAACTGTAGTTGATTATCAGCCACAGGTAAGCGAATCTCAGCAATATCAGTGCCTAATAATTTACCTACTTTAGTGCCTGTTCCAACAAAAGAGCCTAAACCAATAGTACGACTTTCAATCATTGCATCATATGGAGCTCTAATTTCAGTACGTTCTAAATTACGTTTTGCACGAAGTACAGAAGCTTGTGCTGATTTAACTCGTGCTAATTCTTGTGCAAGTTGAGGTTTACGTAAGCTTAATTCTGTAGGAGAAGTATCTGTAATACGTTTCCACTCACGTTCAGCAACTTGGCCTTGGGCGCGCTCTTTTTCTAAAGCTGCACGTGCAGAAGCCATCGTTGCTTCAGCATCAATGAGTGCAGCTTGATAATCATTTGGATCTATTCGTGCAAGCAATTGATTTTTTGCAACAAAACCACCACGCACAAATACTTCAGAAAGCTCAACAACTTCACCACTGACTTGAGCGATAAGTTCAGTTTCATATTTAGGTTGCACCACTCCGTATGAATTAACTTTCAAACTTATTGGTGTAACATGAATTTTTTCAACTGAAACGATTGGCGTATTATCAACTTCAGCTTTTTCTTCTGGTGGCTTTTTCATACTTGAAAAGCCAATGAGTGCTACTATTCCTATAGCAAGAATAACGATTGGTACGATAATTTGTTTTCTATTTTTCACTGTTATGTCCTCATAAAAGTGTGATCAATTGTAATGATTTATTAAATTATGCATATAATAGCTAATAATTAGCCTACACAATTAATTAAGTTGTAAATGCTTATTACAAGATACGCGCCGAGATTGTTCAATATGTTAAAAAACATAAATGAGATACAAGTTTCCCTTAATAAATAAAGACTTACATTAAAACCACAAAATTAACAGGCAAAAAAAAAGACTGTTAAAAAAGCAGCCTTTTTAAAAGTTAGTTTTTTTAACCAATATTTATACTTTTATAAAAATATTTCTTCGATATAACCAATATAGTACTAACCACTGTAAAAATACCATTCCTGTAAAAAGAATAAAATCTTGCCAACCCACGGGTACTGCCTTTATAAAACCACCAAAAATACTTTGGGATGTATATCTCCAATCGATGATGCTGGTTCCTAAATATACGATGATAGAATTTGTACCAATCACAGCAAAGAATTTAGCCCATTTGGTAAAATCTAAAACGTCAATTAACCAATAAAAAAAAGTAAGTAAAAGTGTGCTATATCCAATGGTTACAAGAGCAAATGAACTAGTCCACAATGTTTTATTAATCGGGAAATACATTCCCCATAAATAACCAAGTAGTAACACAGAAATTCCAATGATGAATAACCCAGTCAGTAGAATTTTAGGCGTGGAAATATTCTTTATCATATAACGTCCAATAAACACTCCTGCAAGTGCATTGACTATTGATGAAACGTTTGAAAGTAAACCTTCAGGATCAATAGCTAATTGTTGGTATGTGATACCCGGTAACAAATTAATGTCGAACCAAGCATTTAATGCGCCATTCGCGGAGTAGTCACCGCCACCATACTCACCTATTGAAACGAAAGTTAATAATAGCCAGTATCCAATTAAAATACCGCCTGCAACAAACCATTGCGTTCTTTCGCTAACGTACCAAACCAACATAGCAGCTACAAACCAAGCAATACCAATACGCCCAAGAACGCTAACATAACGAATACCATCAAATGATGCTGGAATGCCCCCCCCCCAACCATGGTTGTATAAAATACCAAAACTAATTAAAAGCACTAAACGCTTAATACCACTGTATAAAATTGATTTTGCTTTTTCTGGTTCATAATTTGATAACGATTTAGCTGCTATGCCTAGACTGACACCAGATAAAAAGATAAATAATGGAAAGATTAGATCATAAGCCCGAAAACCATGCCAAGCGGTATGCTGCATTTGCTCTGCGAATACCGCTAAAACAGGGCAACCTGTAACAATAAATAATGCAGCAAATAAACTTTCTGCTCCTAAAATCCAAAACATATCAAAGCCGCGTAACGCATCAATAGACAGTAATCGCTTTTTCTTAGGTATCATTTTTTTAACTTCTAAAAGTGGTTCACTCGACATAGTTTGACCTTAAATAAACATATTTTCATAGCACCACATAAGACAGCGCTGTCATTTGTTGCGTTATAATAATATCCAAAACCTGAAATAGCAATTAGACACACTTTGTTATCAAATATAATAAGTATCTGCTTGTTTTCTAAATGCTATGACGTAACAATCTTAAGTTACTTATATTATTAAGGAACACATATGCTTACTAAAATCAGCACTTTTTTCAAAAATCTGGCCGATGATTTAACAGATAATTCTGCCAATCAAAATGCCGATGACGTAACAATAGAATTAGCCTGTGCAGTACTTTTGTGTGAAGTAATGCGTGCTGACGGACATTTCGATCAACAAGAACAAGCTAAGCTGGCTATATTATTGGTTGAACAGTTTAATTTGAATGAAGAAGAAGTGAAGGAAATCATTGATCAAGCACTCATTCAAAGTGAGCAAGCCACTGATTTTTATCGGTACACCTCTAAGATTAATCAGCACTTCACTATTGAACAACGAATAACAATCGTAAAGCATTTATGGAATATGGCTTATGCTGACGGTGAACTAGCGAGTATTGAAGAGCATATTATTCGTAAAATTGCCGATTTACTTCACTTGCGCCATGCAGAATATATTCAAACCAAACCAAGAAAATAACATCATTCATTTTTGATATGCGTTATTATAGTCATTAAGATCTTCAAATTAATTTTCTTGGTAAATTCAAATGGCCGATATTGGTAAATATAATACGCTTTCTGTTGTTGCAGTCACCGAAAAAGGTGCTTATATGGCGGGTGGTGAACTAGGTGAAATTCTACTACCTAACCGTTTTGTTCCTGAAAACTGTAAAGCAGAAGATAAAATCACTGTATTTATTTATGTTGATTCAGCTGAACGCGTTATTGCTACAACCGACAAACCTTATGGTCAAGTCGATGAATTTGTTTCATTAAAAGTAATACAATTGAATAAAATGGGTGCTTTCCTTGATTGGGGTTTACCTAAAGATTTATTAGTGCCTTTCAATCAACAGCACTCAGCAATGGAAGAAGGGAAGTATTATTTAGTACGTATTTTCCTTGATACCACTACTGACCGCATTGCAGCTTCAAGTAAGCTTGATAAATATATTGATATTTGGCCTGCCGATTATCAGAAGTGGGATAAAGTAAAATTAATGATTGGTGGGAAAACCGATCTTGGTTTTAAAGCCATTATCAATGATAAGCATTGGGGCTTACTTTACGATAATGAAATTTTTCAACCTTTGCGTGTTGGGAAAATCGTTGACGGATACATTAAAAATATTCGTGAAGATGGCCGAATTGATTTATCACTGTCACGTTCAGGCGAAGGAAAAGTTAATGACTTTGCTGATAAATTATTAGCCCATATTGCAGAAAACGACGGTTTTAGTCCATTGCACGACAAAAGTGCGCCGGAGCTCATCCAACGTATTTTAGGTGTAAGCAAAAAAACCTTTAAAGCTACCGTTGGAAACTTGTTGAAGAAAGATAAAATCACGATTGAAAAAAATGGTCTTCGTCTTAAATAAACCTTCCAAATGATTTAAAAACTGTAGATGAAGCTTCTGCCTCATCTACAAAATTATTCTTTTACTTTTTAGAAGCTACCTCGAATACCTACCGTAACTCCACGAGCAGGTAATGGTGATACATTTTTCAGAAATGATGTATGGACGCGTGCTTCTTCATCAGTAATATTATTCACTTTCAAAAAAGCGACCATATCGTCGCCAACATTATTAATAAAGTAATTAAAGTTAGCATCAAGCATAGTATAACCATCGGTTTCCGTTTCTAGTTCAGCAGTGTCCGACTGTTTAAAATAATGCGTTGCACTTAACTCAGCTGAATACTCATCAGTAATATAGTTGAACTGACCACCAATACGCATTGGAGGAATTCTTGGTAAGTTATCACCGTCAGTCAATTTTGCATGAATGTAATCTGTAAACAGAGTAGCTTTAAGTGATGGTGTTACCTGATAAAATAATTCCGCTTCTATCCCGTACATCACAACATTATTTTGTTGAAATACATATACAGGTAAACCTTCGCTTTCATCTGCATGATCTTCTTCTAAAGCTTCATCGTGATCTTCATGTCCATCTTCTGCAAATAGGCCTGTATTTGCTTGATAATAATAATCATCAATATGGTTATAAAAAGCACTGGCAACAAAACCAAAATCACCTTCAAACTTTCTCCATGTAATATCAAGATTATATGCTGTTTCTAATTCAACGTTTTGGTCCGACAATTCGACATGTAATTCATGGTCTTCTTCATGAACTTCAAATAATGCACCTACTTCATAGGTACTAGTACCAATATGAGCGCCGTTTGAAAACAACTCGCTCGCTGATGGTGCTCGCTGAGAAAACGCAGCAGAAAAGCCTACATTATAACCGGCTGAATATTCCCATACAGCGCCTAAAGAAGCACTAATAGGCGTAAAACTCTGCTTATTGAAATGTAATTCTTCTTCGTCATGACCGTCTAATTCATCGCCATGCTCATCATGCGATTCTACTTCACCACTTGCACTCAACTCTACATGTTCAATACGTGCACCCAATTGCCATAAAACATTATCTACGTGCTTTTCTTCAAGCCAAGCAACTGCGATTGATTCTGTAGTTGAAGGAGGTGTAAATGCTTCTTCGCCAATGGCTTTAAAATCATTTTCTTTATAATGAAGCGTCCAAGCCCCTTTCCAACCGTCAACGGCTTGATGATAAAGATCAAAACGAGTCTCTAACATTTCATTATTAAATTGTGTACCGACTTCTCCGCCTTCAATCTCTTGATGTTGGTAATCTGTGTAGGCAACTTTACTCATTAAACGATTAATAAAACTGTCTTCAAAACTAATTTCACTGAGTAGTTGGTATCGGTCTTGTACTAAATCACCAAAAACAGCGCCTTCTTCATTATGCTCCATTTCTGTTTCTTCATGTTCGTCGTGCTCGTCGTGCTCGTCTTCTTCGTGTTCTGAGTGAGCATGGCCTGGAATACCGTAAGTTCTTTCCATTCGACCATACGACAAACCTACATAGCCAGCGTCAAACAAATAACTTGAACCTATCGTAAAACCTGATGACTTAGACGCGCTGTTTTCTAATAACCCTTTAATTTCTTCTTCAGCATGTTCATCTTCATGACCTTCTTCTTCATGACCTTCTTCATCATGTTCTTCATCATGATCATCATGACTGTCTTCTGCCGTAGCATAACCCGGAATTTTATAGTCATTTGATTCACGCCAAAACGCATCAAGATGCACAGCTAAACTTTTGTAACCTGTATTTATGTTAAGTGTTGCTTCATTTTCATCAGCAACATCATTATCTTTTAGTAAATAGTCGATCTGATTATCAATCGTTGTCGGTACGCGATTATCAACAACATTCACCACACCACCAATCGCACCACTACCATAAAAAAGCGTTGAGGGTCCGCGAAGTACTTCGACTTGCTGAGCCGTGCCGGCTTCAGCTGAAACAGCATGGTCTGGTCCAACACGAGATGCATCACCTACGTCTAAACCATTTTGAGTAATTAACACTCTGGGTCCGTCCATACCACGAATAATAGGACTACTTGAAACAGGTCCGAAATAACTTGAATGTACACCGACTTCATTTTTCAGTGTTTCGCCTAAAGTAGAGGCTTGCTTTAAACGTAGTTCATCACCTGAAATTACATTCACGGGTAATGCAGACTCAATACTAGATGAATGAAGTGGAGTCGCGTAAACATCGATTACTTCCATAACGGTAGAGCGCATTGAAATAGTTACGTTATTAACATCTTGTTCTGTAATAGTGAAATGCTCATTGATATGGCTAAAATTTTTGGCACTTACGTGGAGTTCTACTTTTCCAGCACTGATCCCATTAAAACTAAATTGTCCCTTTTCATCGGTTACTGCTTTGTATTTTGTATTCACCAAAGAAACTTTTGCTTTAGTAACCGCATTGCCATCAGCATCGAGCACAATACCTGAAAACTTTTGGGCATAACTAGCCCCTACAAAAAATAGTGATAATACGCACACAGGTGCAATTTTATTGATATAAACTGATTTCATTTTTTTTCCAATAGATAGTGCTATAGAAGAGCGCAATTAATCGCACTTCCAAATAATTTTTTTATGTGTTTTTTAGCGTGAATGTCTATTTATTGAAAGGTGGAGCTCGTAACTGTGGTATCAAATAAAGGGAAAGGTGACGACTTGGTATGATTAATTTTTGAACCGGTTCTTCATAGCTAGTAACGTTAACTAATTTTAACGTGATATTATTCTTTGGCGTATCAATATTATGCTGACACAACTTACATTGCTGTAGTTCAACATTATCAGGAATAACCTGGCTATGCGCACTATGACTTAGTGTTGTACACAGGAAGGCAGACAAGATCAATAAGCTTATTATTGATTGCCGACTCTGTGAAAATAATTGTGATATTAAAAAATAGTTACTACGCATCACTTGTTACAATATAACAATTTATGACGCTTTACAATCCCTGAAATACAGAAAGTAAAAAGTCAGCGACAATATGCTTTACATATTATCGCTGACTTTATGTTAAACAATTACTGTAGCGAGTAAAACTACTGCGTGCCACCAATCGTCATTTCATCAATTTTCAACGTAGGTTGACCCACACCAACAGGAACACTTTGTCCGTCTTTACCACAAACACCAACACCAGCGTCAAGTTGTAAGTCATTACCTACCATACTGACATTTTTCATCGCTTCTGGGCCACTACCAATTAGGGTTGCACCTTTTATCGGCGAAGTGATTTCACCATTCTCAATAAGATAAGCTTCTGAACTTGTGAAAACAAATTTACCTGAAGTGATATCAACTTGACCGCCTGCAAAATGAGGCGCGTATATGCCTTTTTTCACTGACTTAATAATGTCCTTTGGATCATGTTCACCCGCAAGCATATAAGTATTAGTCATTCTAGGCATTGGCAAATGTGCATAAGATTCACGACGACCATTACCTGTTGGTGCAACGCCCATCAGCTTAGCGTTGTGCTTGTCTTGCATATATCCTTTCAAAATACCTTTTTCGATCAATACATTATATTGTCCGGGAGTGCCTTCGTCATCAATTGAGATTGAACCACGGCGATTAGCCATAGTGCCATCATCAACAATAGTGCATAAGTCAGAAGTAACCTGCTGTCCAATTTTACCTGAGAATGCCGATGAACCTTTACGGTTAAAATCGCCTTCTAAACCATGGCCAACCGCTTCATGTAATAACACACCAGGCCAACCAGAACCAAGAACAACCGGTAACATACCTGCAGGAGATTCTATTGCGACAACATTTACTAAGGCTTGACGAACAGCTTCTTCTGCATAAGCTAAATAACGCGCTTTGCCATTCTCAAGTTCAAAGAAGTAACTATAATCTGTACGTGCTCCACCACCAGCACTGCCACGTTCACGTTTACCATTGTCTTCAACTAAAACAGAACAATTTAAACGAACAAGCGGGCGTATATCTGTTGCAAAAGTACCGTCACTTGCTGCAACGAGTATTTTCTCGTAAACACCAGACAAACTTACAATGACTTGCTGAACACGTTTATCAACTGAACGGGCATGCGCTTCAATTTCATGCATCAACGTAATTTTTTGCTCTTGGGCTAAACTGCCTAAAGGATCAGTTGCTTCATAAACTGATTTGACTGTTTGATTTTTAAAGGCAAGTACTCGACCATTCTGTTTCGCATTGGCAATGCCTTTAGCGGCATCCGCTGCTTTTTGTAAAGCAATGGGGGAAATATCGTCAGAGTAAGCAAAACCTGTTTTTTCACCCGAAATAGCACGAACGCCAACACCACGTTCTATATTATATGAACCTTCTTTGACGATACCGTCTTCTAACATCCATGATTCATGGCAACTTGACTGAAAATACAAGTCGGCTAAATCAATTTTACGTTGATATATATTGTTTAACGTTTGATCTAAAAGATCGCGGTCAATCTGACTATCTGCTAAAAGTTCGCGCTCAACACTATTCATATTTTTCACTTATCGTATTATTTTATTTTAATTTTGAAGTTTTAATGTGCTTTCAAATTGATTATGTTCTGCAACTGGAATTGCTTTTCTTACTTTATCTAATGCTTGTTGGGAAAATTCGACGCTAATACTGCCCTCACCTTCCTCTAAACAAGCTAATATTTCTCCCCAAGGACTAATGATCATACTATGTCCCCAAGTTTCTCTGCCATTTTCGTGCACGCCCTGCTGTCCTGCAGCAATGATATAAACTTGATTCTCTATAGCGCGCGCCTGCAACAATGCTTGCCAGTGCGCTTTGCCCGTAACCGCAGTAAAAGCACTAGGCACGGTAATAATATCTGAACCCAATGCCGTTAAGCTTCTGTACAATTCAGGAAAACGTAAATCATAACAAATGGATAAACCGACATTTAAACTCGCAGCAGTTGCTGACACTATCTCATTTCCACTTTGCGTATATCGCGACTCTCTATACTGTTTTTCACTGTCTTGTACATCGACATCAAATAGGTGAATTTTATCGTATTGTGTTAATAACTCACCTTCAGGTGAAAATACGCAGCAAGTATTAGTAAACTTATCAGCAATAGTAGATAACAAAGGGATACTACCGGCAACTAAGTAAACATGATAACGCTTCGCCAAACGGGCAAGCTGTTCTTGTAAGGTAGACACAAATAAATTTTGATAAGCTAATTGATCACTTTCTTTAGCCAGCCCTAATTGTTGTTGATCTTTTCCACCAAAAAATAAACAGCATTCAGGTAATACGACAATATGTTCATCATCTTGCGATGATTCAGCAACCAACGTTTCAAGGTGACGATCAATTATTCGAAAATTGTCTCCAACATCAGGAACTGAGCATAATTGTATCGCGGTAAGTTTAACCATCTTCTTTAATGTCCTTTTGCTCTTTAATACCGCTGCTTTCTAACGTTTCAATCGGAACAACTGTTTCTTCAGGCAAAGTGTCAATAATTTCTGGAGGCGTTGAACGGCCTACTTTAATGTTTTGAGTTTTTTTATCAACAATTTTAACGATAGGTTTATCTATAGGCCCTGTAACTTCTATTTTGTACTCAGACACCACTTTAGAGGTTATTACTCCATCAAGGGCCACAGCACCAATAAGCACTAATGGATTCAACGTCGCAATCCACGCAATAGCCGGTAGACTGGATGTTATATTAGGCTTGTAAGACATTTTATAATCTAATATTTCTTCACTTAAATTGGTATTTCCCTTAATAGTCAAATCACCCGCAGCACCTTTCATAAAAGTATTGTCGGTATAAATAAGGCCATGCTTTATTTCAAAGTCACCTTTAATTGATTCGTAAAACATACCATCACTAAAAATATCTCTAAAGTCGAATTTTAATTTACGCACTAATGACTGCAAACTTAATAGTGAAAATGCTCGTGCTTGATCAGGAACTTCTGCTAAATATCCATCGGATAGTTCAACTCTACTTGTACCGTCAAAGTTTTCTAACTTAAAATCTAAAGGGCTACCGATCCAATTCAAACCATAAGTTAAGTCCAACTCACTATCTTTAATGGTAGAAGGGTAACCTAACTTTTCTATTTCATCATCGAAGTGTTTTGCCTTTAATGCACCCGTTAATGTTGTTTGTGAGATTTCTTCATTATGCTGCCATTTCCCGTTAAAGCTTAATCTTGTACTCCCACGTTTCGCGGTAAACTTCTCGATTTCTAAGATATCTATTGCGGACTTTTCGAGTAAAAATTCAACCTCACCTAAATCAAATTTTCCCAAAGTACAGCTTGCACATTTGGCGCGAATAGGAGGGATATTAGCAAAAAGAACGTCGTTATCTAAAGTAGAAGGTTCTTCCGCAACATTAACCACTTCATCAGATTTTTCTTCAGTGTTTACTTCATCGTCAATATTTTTATCAATGGTTTCATCAATCGTTAAATGCATAAAGTCTGCATCAATATCAATACCTTGCTGATGCCAATCCGAATGAATTTTAACTTTAGCAATCGTTTCTTTAGCTTTTAAATCAAGTAACCACCATTGATTTTGATCTAACAAGTCAAAAGATACATCTGTAAACGTTTGCCCAAGAACATTAAGCTCACCAATCTCGCCTTGAATTTGTTTAGGCGCACTCAGAATCGCAATACTGTCTTCTTCAGAATTATCTATTGCGTTCTCGATTCCATCAAGAATATCAAAAACTAAAGATTGCCACTCAGTAACAGACGCAGTAGCTAAATTAGTGGTGATATGAAACCCTTCTGCGGGCGTAAGCATATTTTCTATACCTAAAATCAAATGCGCTTTGGTAAACTGTACTTGCTCATGATTTAGCTCCCCATAAAAATTCACTTCATCCCCCACTTGAACGTTAAGTATTGAAGAGGCTTCTTGACCAGAAACATTTACAGTCGCTTTAAGTAATTCTCCTGCTTTTTTGTTGTAGGGCTCAGGTAATTCAAAGGCTAATTTTTCAAAAGTGGAATCAATAAGTAGCTCATAGGAAACGCCACCTTTGTGATGCATTTTAAGTGTTAAGTCACCTAACCAATCTAACTGCCCACTGCCATATTTTTCAAGTGACTTAGGCAGCTCTTTTTTCCAAAGGGATTCAGCCCACTGAGCTTGTAGGTTAATTAAAGTTTGGTAATATTCCGCATTGTTATTATTAGCAACTACCTTAAGTGACAACGGCATATCTCGCCAATTTAACGTTAACCCTTCGGTATTTATTACATCATTTTTATAAGTAAGTTCACCATTCACCTCGGTAAAATTCATACCCGGTGTTTGTAACGCGACCTCATTATCATTAAACTCAACGTTGCCACTTGCAACGACACTATCTAGATCATTCAAAGGTAAATTTAACGCAAAACTACCTGAAATATTTTTACTCACTCGTAACTGGTTTAGCGTATCTCCAACGGTATCTTGCATTGGACTATTATTCATTAAGTTACTGATCGCAATGGGCTGGGTATCCTTAAAATTCCCTTTTACGGTTAATACTTGTTCGTCTGCTAAGTCATCGATAGCGACTTTAACGTCAGTAACATCTATACCGCTTAAATCACCATCTCGAGCCGAAATTAACATAGTGTTACTAGTAAAATTTAAATTTGCAGCAAAGTCATTGATCACAGGCCATTTTTTATCAAACTGAAACTTACTGTCAGTCAATTCTGCATCGACAACAAACACGCCGCTATTATGCTGAAAAGGAAACTGGTCTAATGGACCATTAAAAAGCACTTGTGCTTGCTCAACGTTTCCTTCAATAATTGCCGAATTTAGATAATCGACAAGATCTTGTCCCATCAATAAATGGGGATAATAATAATGAATAAATTTAGCATCACCACGATGAACATTGGCTAGTAATGCCATATTTAAAGATTCATTTTCAAATGCTTTAATTTTTAATTCTGCAGTGGCGTGAAGTTGATCTGATATTATCTCGAGTTGGTTCACATTGACTGATAAATCAGCCGTTGTAAAATCAACATCAACTTGAGCGGCTATAGATTGATATGGGATTGGATAAAGAAAGTTTTTGTCAAAGTCTAAATGTCCATTTTCGGCTAAAAGCTTAATGTGCATATTTTTATTAGCGAAACTTAGCTCACCACTAACCGTTTCAATACCTGGAATACCTTGACTGTAAAATGAAGTTACCTCTGAAAATTGCGCATGCGCTCTGATATCTTCATCTTTAACCAGTAGATATACATCACTAATTTGACCAACAGGTGCTAGGTTTTTCAATAATTCTTGGCTTTCAGGATGTCCTGAAAATAATGGGTAAAGCTCTGCCAATCCAAAAAGTTCAAGTGAAGAAATGTGTGTTAGCAAACCAGTTGTAGTGTTCTTAACACCAACAGTTAATGGCTCCCATGCTTTATTATTAGTGTAAAATGTAAGAGGTGATGTTGTGATAATTCTATTGGCCGCATTGTCAAAATTCTCAACAAGTATATTGCCAGTATCTAAACGTAAACTTTGTAATTCATCTTTGATAATCCAGCTAACTTCATTATCCCCTAATGCTATTTGTAACTTATTGGCTTTACCTTTATTTAGGGTGTACCAAGCACTAAAATTAACTGAGGAATAAGTCTTCTCATTTTCTATCGCAAAAATTGAATCGAGCCAAGGGGTTACATTCAGTTTATTGGCTTCAAAATATAACTGACCACTTAAATCACGGAGATCTGTTCCTGATGCATCAAGGTTAAATTTAATATTATTAGACGTTAGACCATCAATCAGCATACTACCGGTGGCTCTGTGATGATTATCACTATTAACCCAAGAAAGTTGGTCTACGACAAAGGTCCGTGTTTTCGAGTCGTCTTGCAGTGTAATTTTACTCTTCGTTAATGAAAAGCGATTAATTTGTGTAAAAAATACATTACTAATACTATCAATAAGCGAGTTATCTCTTTGAGTTTTACTTTGTTGTGCGAGTAATGTTTTGTCAAAAATCACTTGCGCTCCAGACAACGCGATATCTTGAGTGATCAATTTTTGATGCTGTAAACTTCCCCAAAAATCAATGGTGATCTCCATTCTTGCAACAAATAAGTTCGCGGTTTCAGTGTCGAGAACATTAACCTGTTTAACAATTATTGTTGGACCACCTGTCGCCCATTCCATGCTTAATGAACCTATATTTACATCACTGTCGTAGGTTTCATTTAGGTAATATTGAAAGTTTTGCTGAAAATGATGAACATAGGGAAGGGATAATCGAAACGCACTGATCAACACCGCAAAAAGCACTAACAAAATTGCTAATACTTTATACAGTCTATTTAACCAACGATTCAAAACAGCTGAAATACTCATTAAACGAATTTACTACACACTCTTATTTGGATTAAATATTTGTTTTGGTTCAAAGTAATTTATTTTTATCATTAAAATAGCAAATTACATAAGTGAACAAAAGTACAAATAATTAAACATAAACTACATCATAATCACATCAAACTGCTCTTGATTATACATGGATTCTGTCTGAACTTTGATTTGCTTACCGATAAAAACCTCTAATTCAGCAAGATGATGATATTCATCATTAATTAGCGATTCACTTACCGAAGATGAAGCATAAACAATGAATTTATCTGAATCGTATGCTCTATTTACTCGTACTATTTCTCGTAGTATCTCAAAGCAAACAGTTTCTACTGTTTTTAAATGACCTCGACCTGAACACACAGAACATTCACCACAAAGTATATGCTCTAAACTCTCACGTGTTCGTTTACGGGTCATTTCAACTAAACCAAGTTTAGAGAAATTACTGATACTGTATTTAACATTATCTTTCGCCATCGCCACATCTAAACTATGTAGCACACGCTTTTGATGTTCAGTCGTATTCATATCGATAAAATCGACGATAATGATTCCGCCTAAATTGCGAAGCCTTAACTGTCGAGCAATAGCTTGCGTAGCTTCTGAATTGGTATTAAATATTGTTTCTTCTAGGTTACGGTGACCAACAAAACCGCCGGTATTAATATCAATAGTCGTCATGGCTTCAGTTTGATCTATGATTAAATAGCCGCCTGATTTCAATTCAATTCTTCGGTGTAAACTTCTTTGAATTTCATTTTCAACATCGAATAAATCAAAGATAGGCCTTTCGCCTGGGTAACATTCTAAAACGGGTGATAAATTAGGGACAAATTCTTCAGTAAACTCTAATAACTGCTCATAAGTCAGTTTTGAATCAATGCGAATGCGTTCTAGCTCTATTCCAACGAAATCACGCAACACACGAAATGCTAGCGATAAGTCTTGATAAATAGGTGTTTTCATTTGCTTTCGCTGCTTACGCTCTTGTACTTTTTTCCAAACACGACGCAAAAATTCAGCATCGTGTTTTAATTCTTTCTCGTCAGCCCCTTCTGCTGCGGTGCGAACAATGAACCCATGTTCCTCACTGCAGTATGGTGTAATAATATCTTTAAGACGATTACGTTCTTTCTGGCTTTCAATACGCTGTGAAATACCGGCATGTTCAGCATTTGGCATTAAGACTAAATAACGAGCGGCTACGGTAATATCTGTAGTTAAACGTGCGCCTTTTGTGCCAAGAGGATCTTTAATAACCTGTACAACTATTTGTTGCCCTTCATGAACTAAGGCTCTTATGTCAGGTACATGATCGGCTGGCATATCGCCTTTATTGAGAATAAGTTTGGTATTGATATCTGAAGCATGTAAGAACGCTGCCTTTTCTAAGTTAATATCAATAAATGCTGCTTGCATACCTGGCAAGACTCTAATGACTTTACCGAGGTAAATATTTCCAACTAAACCACGACGTGATTCTCGCTCTACATGTACTTCTTGTAATACGCCGTTTTCTATTAAAGCAACACGGGTTTCACTTGGTGTTACATTAATCAGTAATTCACCGCTCATCAAATATCTCCATTACTTATGATTGTTATTGGATCTTGAATAGGCGTAGGGTAATCAAGTTCAGCCAATAGTTTTGCTGTTTCATATAAAGGTAAACCGACTACAGCAGAATAACTACCTTTAATTTGTGTCACAAATTGTCCGCCAATACCTTGAATGCCATAAGACCCTGCTTTATCTTGCGGTTCACCGGTATGCCAATAACGCTGAATTTCTTCAATAGATAACGTTTTAAAGGTAACGTCTGTGGAAATGATTGCGGAATATACATTATTATTTTTAATCACCGCAATTGCGGTAAGCACTTGATGTGTATTGTTTGACAGCATAAGTAACTGTTTACAGCAATCTTCTAAACTTTCCGGTTTACCCAAAATATGTTGTTCAAAAATAACGCTGGTATCAGAGCCAAGCACAACAGAGTCAGTCGGTTGATTTTTTGCAACAACGTTTGCTTTTTCAATCGCTAAACGTAATACATAATCGCGAGGTAATTCGTTGTCGATGATACTTTCATCAATATCAGCAGAAATGGTTTCGAACTGATAGCCTAATTGGCTGAGTAATTCTTTTCTTCGCGGTGATTGCGACGCTAATATTAAAACAGGCTTCATACAAAAATTACTCAGTTAACAGTGCGGAATAGAAATTACGTAATACGAAAATGACGGCGTACTTTTCTTAACAATAAAAAGGCCCAAGGCCAAAGAATTATTGTGGTGATCACGGGATATAAGTAACTCGGCAAAAATACGGCATCAGTTAAAAAACGCTGCATCCAAAAAACAATTAAATGATATAGGGCGGATAAAACACCAACAATAAGCGCTTGTTGCCAAACAGAGAAGTTACGAATTTTTTGAAAGTTACCTGCAATAATGTAAACAGCAATAGCCATCGCTAACGTATGAACACCTAAAATAGACCCAAGTAAAACATCAAGTAACAATCCAACAAAGCCAGCAGTAATAACATTTACCCGCGCGGGTAAGGCTAAACACCAATAAACCAAAACCACTAAAACCCAATCTGGGCGAAATACATCAACACTAAGTGGTAAGGGCATAATAGTGGCTATTAGAGCAATTAACATCGTAAAAATAATAATCAAAAAATTACGAATCGACATTGATTACTCCTTTCTTATTTTCACTTTCATTATTTTTTGTTTTACTAGGTGATGCTATTTTTTGCGATGGTGCAAAAATCCCTAGTGATTTTTCTGGCCATAATAAAAGCAAATAACGTAAACGTTCTATTTTAGCGACAGGTTCACTTCGCACTAATGCGAACGCATTAGCGTCGTTATGTACCACTGTTGTTACACGCGCAACAGGATATCCTTCAGGATATTTATCGCCAAGACCCGACGTTACCAATAAATCACCACTACGAATATCGTAACTATGGGGTACGAAATTATGAGTAAGTCTATCTATTTGGCCAGTACCTGATGCGACCAAACGCACGCCATTACGACTGACTCTAACAGGTACGGCATGCGTAACATCTGTAATTAATATAACTCGACTGCTATTAATACCAACATGTAAGACTTGACCAACAATACCTTCGTCGTCTAATACGGGTTGGCCTTCAAAAACACCATCATCACTGCCACGATTAATGACGACTTGATGGCTATATGGGTCAGAATTTACGGATAAGATTTCAGCAACCATCTTTTTGACTTCTCCACGTAGCGGCGAAGCAAGTAATAAACGTAAACGTTCATTTTCTTTTTTGATAATCTCTAATTCTAACAATTGTTGATGAAAGCTCAATTCGGCTATTTTATATTGTTGGTTTTCATTGATGAGTTGTCTGCGGGTAACAATATTTTCTGCTGCCCAATTCATCATCTGTTTTGGCGTGGTCGCTAAATACTGCAAAGGGCTCACCATAGACTGTAAAAAACCACGAACATTGTCGAAGCTATTCATTTTATGGTCGAAAAAAATTAAAGATACAGAACAAAACAGCACCAACAAAAGTCGGTGCTGTGGGGAAGGGCCATGTTTAAATATTGGGTTCATAAATTAAACTTGTTTAAATGCTAAATATTCGCAGCCATTTTGTTTAAATATAAGAAGAATGCGCGTAATTGATGTTAGTCAAGGGGTGCTTTCAACGCTGTAGTTAGGCAACGTGGCAATGAATAATCAGTATTTTATTCGTAAGATAACTTACTCATAAGAAAAAAGATCGCCACCATGCATATCAATCATCTCAAGCGCTTTACCGCCACCGAGAGCTACACACGTTAACGGATCGTCAGCAACCACTACAGGAATACCCGTTTCTTCCATTAATAATCTGTCTAAATCTCTTAACAACGCACCGCCGCCAGTAAGTACCATGCCGCGTTCTGAAATATCAGATGCTAGTTCTGGTGGAGCTTGTTCTAAAGCAACCATAATGGCACTAACAATACCCGTTAACGGTTCTTGTAAGGCTTCTAGTATTTCATTACTGTTTAAGGTAAAGCTACGTGGAACTCCTTCGGCTAAATTACGGCCACGTACTTCAATTTCTAAGACTTCTTCACCTGGATAGGCAGAACCAATTTCATGCTTGATACGTTCAGCGGTTGCTTCACCAATTAAACTACCAAAATTACGACGTACGTAGTTGATAATAGCATCATCAAACTTATCACCACCGATTCGAACAGAAGAAGAATAAACCACACCGTTCAATGAAATAATACCGACTTCAGTTGTACCACCACCAATATCTACAACCATTGAACCTGTTGCTTCTGAAACTGGCATGCCTGCGCCAATAGCCGCAGCCATTGGTTCATCAATAAGATAAACTTCTCTAGCGCCAGCACCAAGGGCTGATTCACGAATAGCACGACGTTCAACTTGCGTAGAACCACATGGAACACAAACAAGTACACGAGGACTTGGACGTAAGAAGTTATTACTATGAACTTGCTTAATAAAGTATTGAAGCATTTTTTCAGTCACGAAAAAGTTGGCAATAACACCATCTTTCATTGGACGAATAGCTTCAATATTACCCGGCGTTCTTCCAAGCATTTGCTTAGCTGCAGAACCTACAGCCGCAACACTTTTTGAACCACCTGAGCGATCTTGACGAATGGCTACTACTGAAGGTTCATTTAATACAATACCTTGGTCTTTTACATAAATCAGGGTATTTGCGGTTCCTAAATCGATTGATAAATCATTAGAAAACATGCCGCGTAATTTTTTAAACATAAGATCAAAATATCCTAAAATGTTATGAAGGAGAGATAATCCCCTTTGCTCTCAACAAAGCATTGAATTAATCAAATAGCGTTTGGTTGAGTTTATTAATAATATATGGGCTAATCATACCTGAGTGTTTCAATTTTGTGTTATTTGAATCATAAAAAATGCCAAAAAATAGTGCTTTTTTTCAATTTTTTATTAAGCAGGTCATAATTAAGAGGCATGTTCAGTAAAAAAGAACTAATTGCCCACTTCTCGCCATGAAATAATTCGATCATTGCCCCGATAAACACCAAAGGTAGCTGTTGCATTTGCATCTTCGTCATGCAAATTACTCACTTTACCAGACCAGTTATATTGCAACCATGTTGGAGTAGTGTACTCAATATCAATAGCACCTTGATTACCACCACTACTCAGTTCAATGTTTTTAAGTTGGCCGCCAGAGAAACTAGCATCATCCCCACTAAGTAAAAGATCACCAATGACGATGTCATCTGTGGAATTAGAAAATGACCAGCTAGCATCATCGCTGATGATTACTGAAAAGTAATCATCAGAATTACGTTGATAATCACCAGAAGTATTAAGAAATTCAACTTCAAAAGATTGCGCTAATGATGAAGTTTCAGAACCAAAACTGTTATCAAGTACTAACCGACCAAAGCGCTGAACCCCTCCGGTTGATTGAACTGTTAGAGGAGTAGTAGTATCAACATTTATACCTACGCCATCAGAATCAGTTATACTATTAATGAATATATCGTAGCTGACGGTAAACTCAGAAACTTCTGAATTACTATCTTTAGTATAAGTGAAGGTATCCGTGCTAGAGAAAGTATAATCCATTACCCCATTTGACAGTTTACTTATTTCTCCGTCTGAAAATGTAGGTTCTACAACCATTTTAGTGGCATTATCAACGCCATTAACCGTAGTATCTTCTAATGGATATGTCCTGATGATGTTAGCTTCAGTTAATTTCTGAAATGATGTTTCTGTATAATTTTGGGTTGTTTCCCCGGCAGAATTTTTTGCAGTAATGGTTAATTTTGGCTCATTTAAATAACCAAAAGACTGACCAATATAAGTAAAATCTGTAGTTCCTTTAGTGCCGGCGTTTTCAAATGAGTTATGTGTAATCGATACATCAAAGTAACTGGGATAAAAACGACCGACATCTATAAAGTCCAAAGTATTAATCTCATTACCTAAGTAATCCGTATCTTTTATACTAATACTTACTCCCCCTACTTCGCTGTAACTGGCGACGAGTTCTTTCTCTGTAGTATTTATCGTTGTCCAATTTTCATCCTCGGAATTTGAAGAACTGATTACAGTATCGTCAACAGTTAGATTACCTAAAACAGCAGAGCTTGATGAAGGTAAAACATGCCTAACCGCTAACTCTATCGATGACTGAGGCTGATAGTTAGGTGTTTCAGTGTCATCATTGCATTGACCACTAAAATTCAAATCAAAATTGTCCCCTGCAATCTGTTTTGGATCACCATTAGCAGTTGCATTATTTAACAGTGTGTTGTCATCTAATTTTTTTGCCGTTAGAACAATTTTTGATGGGATGAAGTCTTTATTGATTGTAGAACTGGATACTCCCGATGAAACATTTTCACTGAGCGTAAAACTAAGGGTGCCAGCATCATCGTACTCAATGGGCAGAGTGGCTTCGCCGTTTGCATCAAAAACAATAGTACGAGTTTCACTTACTCCTGAAATAGCCATATTGGTACCGTTAAGAACGGGGACTATTGCTCCTGAAATAGGAATAGAATAACTGAAACTAAAATCTAAATCTTGGCTGCCTGTAAAAGCAGGAGCACAGCTAACCCCTGAATCACTCAACTTAACGGCTTTGATTTCGAAGTTTACACTTTCACAAGAAGAAACATCAGCTCCTGTATTCACGTCAAGTAAAAAACCTGCATTAGCAAAGACGATATCGCAACTGGTATCACTACCATTATTACAGGTATAAGTTTGATCTGAACTTAGCGTAATAGTTTCTTCAACTAAATGGTTGAAGTCGGTTGCTGTTTCACCTGTCACGGTAACTGTTGTTTTCAAAACGCCGTTTGCGAATATTTGTACATCTGTTGATGTCGCAATGGTGACAGTACACGCCTCATCACTACAGGCTTTTATGGTTAATGGCTCAGCTACACAGGTTAAACCTTGAGCATCATGATTTATTTCGAAATGATGAATTACTTCACAAGGGTGAGTTTCAGCAAAAACAGCCATAATTTCACTCTCAGACAAAGCACCTTCATAAACCCGTACTTCATCTATGCTGCCAGTAAAACGGTTACCCGATTCCCCCGCATCAGTTTCACCGCCAATGGTTGCGACTCCGGTATCCGTGCCCCAAGTCCCAGAGTAAGTATTACTCGTTCCTCCACCGGTGACTATTTGTGGTTCGCCATTAATATAAATTTGACGTGTTTTATTAGCGCTATCATGAACAGCGGTAACAAAAGTCCACTCATTAGCTATGATAGATGTCGTAGTATCAACACTAACGGGGCTTACACCACGAGAATAAAAACGCAATTCGCCATTTCCTGCGTCACCTAAACTAAAGGCATAACCCGTCTGATTCAACTCATCGTCAGCAAATATTCGAGACCCGGAATTAAGGTTAGAAGGATTAATCCAAGCGGTAATGGTGAAGCTACCTTGAAGGTTTTCAAACGAATCAGGTAGCGCAACATAATTATCATTAAAGGAGCCATAACGACAAGTACCGGGATTAGTTGATAATGCCGGTAAAGCGCCATCAGTGGTTGCTCCATTAACAGCTATTGCATTAAAGTTACCCGTTTCGTCAATAACTTCATCCGCTACTCCACTGTAACTCGTTTCTTCAAAACGGTATTCTGCAATCGGCTCAAAATCACAAATAACGGTATCACGGCTTGTTCCATCATAATTATTTTTAGCGAATTCATTGGTATATAAACTCGTTATTTCTGTAGTGGAAAGTACTTGGTCATATATCTTAAATTCATCAATCAATCCTTCAAAATCTTGCCCTGAATCAAACGAACCTCCAAAACTATCTTGTTCCTGTCCTATGACTATACCGGATGCGTCTGGTACAGATAATTGCCCGCTGCCAACTCCTGTATCACAATCTTGAAATTGATCATCTACATATAAACAGACTTGGTCATTAGCACGTGTTACCAATATATGATGCCACGTACCGTCAGTAATGGTTATATTTCCTTCTAGTGTTGTCCCCACATCTTGCACCTTTACATAAACATTACTGTCATTGTTTAGGTATACCTCTAACTCATCATCACCGGTACTACTTCCTAATGCATGCAGTAACTCTTGTTGGCTATAGCTATTATCAACGTTTACCCAAACAGATAACGTTAAATCATTAAGTCCATCAATAACGCCACTAGGAACAGTTAACCAGTCATCAGTACTTGTAGCAGAAAGATCGAGGGAATTATTTACTTGGGACTCAGCTGCTGATGCATTAACGCCATTGATACCTGCATTATAATTTCCGATTTGATCTATAACTTCAAATCCTGACCCTGTATAGCTACATTCATCAAAACGATAATCAACAATCGGTTCAACGTCACAAATAACGGCATCACGGCTGGTACCATCATAATTATTCTTTGCTAATTCATTCGTATATAACTCAGTTATTTCTGCACTTGAAAGCTCTTGATCATAAACCTTAAATTCGTCAAGTGCGGCACGAAATCCTTGTGGAGAGCTTGTATCAATGTCGTCATTTGATGTACCAATGTATTTTATTGTTCCTGAAGGGCGAGCAGCTACACTGTCCTTATTGTCTCCATCAATATACAAGGTTGTACTATTAGTACCATAGACTAAAACCATATGATGCCAACCACTTGTTAAGTCACCAAATTCAAAACTACCTACTGATGAAGTATTTTCAACATAAGCACTCCATCGATAGTTTTCATCTCTATCTAAATAAAGTAAATCACCAGCATCATTGTCCATTGCACCTAACGCAAAATAACGACTACCTGAAGTCACAGTGGGTTTTTTAAACCATGTAGATACACTAAATTCACCATCGATAGGAATTGATGTTTCGATATAATGCGATGCATCAGACAGATTTGCGGCACGTTCAATTTGAGCGTCATCTGAAGTATCAAGATTAGAAAAGCTTTGAGCTGAATAGTTGCCTGTTTGATCTACAACTTCAAATACTGACCCCGTATAGCTACATTCATCAAAACGATAATCCGCAATAAGTGTTGCAGGAACAACCACATTATCACCGGTAACCGAAAGACTAAAATAATCTGTTCCAATCCAACTAGTTTCATTATTAAATGTTTTCTTTTGTGAAACGATATAGACGGAAACTTGATTATTACTATCAATATAATCAGTAATATTTGAAGTTACGCTTTGCTCTAATTCTTCCACCCAGTCTCTTGTTGATTGGGTAAGCAAGTCGTAAGAATTACTATTACTGTTCCAAATATAAATAAGTACGCCATCTGTTTTATTTGCTTTGCTATTTGACCCAAAACCATTCCAAAAAACATTCAGTTCTGTCACATCATCAGCTGCTTCATCTAGTTCTATAACGAAAAGCAGAGCAGGGTACAGATTTTTGGTATAATTTATAAGGTCATGGTAGGTATTATTATTTATTTCAATAAAATCATAATCGGAAGAAGATAGTTGCGAAGATGGAGTGTCGTTACTTGTAGGTAATTGAGTACTAGGAGTCCCTTCATAAGCAAAAATATCTACCCCCTGACTTCTTACAGAAAAATCATAGGTTGTCGTTGTGGCTGCGCCAACAAAAAATGAAATAGACAGAAGTAAGAATAATACGATGCGCTTCATAAATAGATAGAACCTGCTTTGACATAAATATCGAAATACCATTAAACTAAAATGGTCTCATTAATCGTCAATATGTTAAAAATATTAGCAATAATTATAGAACAAATGTAACGCTAAGTATCTAAACAAGCAATAAAAAGCCCCGCATTGGCGAGGCTTTTTGGGGTTTTATTTGGTACACATCAGAATTATTGGATTATGCGCTTTC